>CAYYGS010000219.1:0-4611 GCA_964471335.1 uncultured Jutongia sp. | reverse complement strand
TAGTGTAACCGACACGGAGCTTTTGCCATCCAGAACACTTTCAACCTGTGAGTTTAACATGGAGGTGTGGTATGAGGAGCTTATGGAGGGATATGAAAACTTATCCTTCAATGTGGAATCTCCGGGTTATGTGGTAAAGCGTACGGAGAAATCAGAGTTGATCCTGGTGGAGCACATCCCACAGGAGGGGGAGGATATCATACCTCCGATGGAGCAAATCACAGGGGACAGGGGAGCTTCTTCGATTCGGATGGCATTTCAGGGAGGCAGTAACGGTTCGATCGACAATATTTCCGCCGCTGACTTTATCGGAGAGGATCATGGAGCCGGTAAGCGTACAGGGATTCAATCCTTTGTGGATAATGATGTCGTTTCGATCATGGCCGTACCGGGTGTGACTGACCCGAATGTACAGTTGAGCCTTGTAGCACATTGTGAACTCCTGGCCAGCCGTTTTGCTGTGCTGGATGTGCCGAGAGAATGTGCGGCGGTGCAGGATATCATTGCACACAGGGATATCCTGGATTCTAATTATGCCGCTCTTTATCACCCGTGGTTGAATGTATTTGATCCGCTGGATAAGAGAAATCTGGCGATCCCGCCCTCTGGTTCTGTGACAGGGATTTATGCCAGGTCGGATAATGAGCGTGGCGTTCATAAAGCTCCGGCAAATGAGGTTGTCCGAAACTGTGTGGGGCTGGATTACAATTACAATAAGGGGGAACAGGATATCTTAAATCCGAGGGGAGTTAATCTGATCCGTGTTTTTCCGGGAATGGGAATCCGTGTGTGGGGCGCAAGGACGGCCAGCAGTGACGGCGCATGGAAATATATTAATGTGAGAAGACTATTCATCTTTATCGAGGAGTCGATTAAGGCAAATACAAGCTGGGTAGTATTCGAGCCGAATGACGAGACATTATGGGTGCGGGTAAAGCGGACAATAGAGGTATTTCTGACAGGGCTGTGGAGAAACGGCTCCCTGGCAGGCGCATCGACGAGCGAGGCCTTTTTTGTCAATGTCGGCCAGTCAACTATGACGCAGGACGATATTGATAACGGACGTCTGATTTGTGTCATTGGAGCCGCTCCGGTAAAGCCGGCTGAATTCGTTATTTTTCGGATTTCTCAGAAGACAGGAGATCTCTAAGGGAGGATTCCGATGTCAAAAGGGAGCTTTGCTATTTGAGCCACGCAGAATGCGTGGCATGTGGGATTAAGATTAAGCGGGAGAAAGGGGATTCCCCGCAGAAAAGAGGGATGAGATATGGCGAGTGGATATCCGCATGGGAAATTTCGGTTCAGGGTGGAGATTGATGGATTGACGGCAGGAGGATTCAGCGAGGTGTCCGGCTTTGATGCATCAATCGATGTCATTGAATATCGGGAGGGAGATAAGGTGCAGACGCCTCTTAAAGTGCCGGGACTGAAAAAATACGGAAATATTACATTAAAACAGGGACTGATGGACAGCGATGTGCTGTATCAGTGGATGGCAGAGGGATTTGAGGGAGATGTCAGCCGCAAAACAATTACGATTACTCTGCTGGATATTACGGGAGCTGACACAGCATCCTGGCAGGTCATTAACGCATGGCCCACAAAATATACAGCGCCGGATTTTAACGCCACATCATCGGAAATTGCGATTGAGACGCTGGAAATCACCCATGAGGGGATGACGAGAACATCTTAAAACAGTTAGAAATGAGGTGAAATATGTTTGCATTAGAATATGAATTTACACTGCCAAAGGGCTATATGGATTCTATCGGGACGCTTCATAGAGAAGGTGTGATGAGGCTCGCTACGGCAGCCGATGAAATTTTACCGCAAAAGGATCCGCGTGTTCAACAAAATACCAGCTATCTTACGATCATTCTTCTGGCCAGGGTTATCACAAGGCTTGGCAGCCTTCCGGCGGTTGATACCAGAGTGATAGAGGGACTCTTTACGGCAGATCTTACCTATCTGCAGGATCTGTATGAGCGCATCAATACGATGGACCCTCCGGGATATCAGACGGTCTGTCCGCATTGTGGAAAGGAGATCGTTGCACCGGTAAATTTTATGAATGCCGGTCCCTGAGCCGGTATCCGACAGAGCAGATCTATGAGGAGGCGGCATTTCTGGCATATTATGCACATTGGAGTCATGAGGAGATCATGAATCTGCCGCATGGGGAGAGAAACCGCTGGTGTCAGGAATTTTCCAGGATTAACAGCAGACTGAATGAGGAACCCGAGAATGCATTTGATCTCGGCAGCTTTCCGTGATAGATGGGAGACAGAAGATGGAATTACATGAACAGCTGGTGTCAAATTACCGTTTTAAGGTACTGCTGGATAATTATGCGTTGTCATTTGCCAGAATATCCGGTCTGGGAATGGATGCGGCGGTTGAACATATAGCAGAGGGAGGATGCAACCGCGGCTGCTTTTTCTCTGTAGCAGCAGGAAGGAGCACAAAAACAATGCGCATGGAGACAGGTGTGTGCCGGGATACTTCCTCCGTGCTTCGAAAGCTGCGGCCGGGCATGATGCTGGCTGGCGGTATCATTATCATGGTGATGGATCCCGACGGAACGGCTGCCATAAAATACGCGACGGAGGCGGCTCTCGTAGTAAAATGGGATATTGCCGATTTAGACAGCCTGCGCGGCGATCTTCTGATTCATACCTTTGAGATCGTGTATTCCGATCTGCATCTGCTGACGTAAGGATCTGCAATAGAATAACCGGAATCAAAGGAGGCATATGCAGCAGTACAAGAAAAGGGATGAATTTGCTACGAGGCTTATCGGCAAATACCATAAGGAATCACTTGACTTTTTTGGAAGCTCTCTTATATACCGTACACAAAAAGAGAAGCGGCAGAATCTATATTTCCACCGGCATATGGAGCGTATTTTCAATCAAAGCCTGACACAGAGATTTCAACAGATAGAGAATCGCTATTATCAGAATATTACAAGCAGGGATCATCAGCGGCTTTTGAAAAATGTGGAACAGATCTATCGGAAACCGGGAGAAAAAAAGCAGATGCTGGGATTGATGCAGAAGCTGGGTGTCGTCACACGGGAGGAAAAGGGGTGGCAGGAGATATGGAGACGTCTGGATGAATATGAGGAGGCTCTGGGAGCGCTTCAAAAGCAGCTACGCCATCGGGATATCCAGGATCAGAAAAGGGAACGGCAGGAACATCAACAGCCGTCTATGCGTGAGATCTCCCGAAGCGTCATGCAGGATCTGAGACAGGAGCTGCGTTTGGAACGAATGAGGAGTGGAAGACTATGACAAAAGGTTTTTTGGAGATTGTTGATACGAAGGAAAAAATTCCTGTTCTGTTTAATCCAACAGAATATAGCCTGTCGAGTGGGATGCAATATACAGAAAAAAATATACCAGGCTTAAACCATCCTATCGGGCAGTATATTGCCGGGAAGAGCAGAACATTAAATCTGTCTCTTTTGTTTGATACCTATCTGCCGCCGGAATTGGACAATCCCACAGAGCGCGGCCAGGATGTAACATTTTATACCAAAAAGATTCTTGCCCTTATGGAAAAGGATTCGGAAGGGAAAACAGTCCCAAAAGTAATTTTCTCCTGGGGAAGCATGCGCTTTGAGGGAATTCTTGTAGACATCCGGGAAAATTATACCATGTTTTTGCCAAATGGTATGCCGGTACGCGCAAAATTAGATATTACCATGAAATCTGTTTCAAAGGAGCCTGCCTCTGACGGGGAGGATGAAACCGTTCCGAAGGAAACGGAGATCGTGGTCGTGGAGGGGGATTCTCTGTCCAGCATCGCACAGAAAAGTTATGGGTCTGCCGACGCCTGGCGCCTGATCGCCGTTCGAAACGGCATCCTGAACCCGCTGGAATTAACGCCGGGAGAGACATTAATCCTGCCGCCCGGGCAAAGTTAAAGGAGTGAGCGTCTATGGGAGATCTCATGACAGATTCTTATCAGTATGATGCGCTGGAAAAGAAATACGATTATTTTCGAATGCCTTCCGCATCAATCTATATTGCAGATGAAACGGAAAATATAATCGAAAAGAAAAAGATTGCGGTGGAGAGCATCTATGTATCTCTTTCCGATGAGGAACCGTCCAGCGTCAGCCTTGAGATTGGTAACGCTTTCGAAGAAGGTACGTGGAATATTAAGGAGGATGTGAAGAACAGCTTCACTCCGGGAACAGTTCTTCGGGTCGCATTGGGATACGGGGACTGCCTGACTACGATATTTCATGGTTATGTAGAAGAATTCCGCGTTCACTATCAGACGGTTCCCAGAGTGTCCGTCACGGCAATGGACTGCAGAAAGCGGTTGATGCAGTATCGGAACAGTATGTGCACATACAGTGACAAAAAGGCATCCGATATTTTCAGGGAATTATTAAGCGTCCATAAGGATCTATACGGGTCACTCCATATTACGGACACGAAAGAATCAATCGAAATCATGCAGGATACAGACAATTTGAATTTCATTAAAAAGGAACTATGCCCTCGTGCGGGACGCAGGTTTTATGTCGTCGGCGGGGATGTATATTTTGTAGAGCCTGAGAGCGGCAATACCGGATTTCTGAAACTGAAATGGGGT
>CAYYGS010000218.1:0-4625 GCA_964471335.1 uncultured Jutongia sp. | reverse complement strand
TTGACAGATGGATAGAAATAAGGTATATTTGGAAGTGCCAGAGTTTACCGGCGAGAATGTTCCGGTAGCTGTGGCAGCCAGAGTAATGAAAAAAGATCAGCAGTTTATCCGGCAAGGAATCATCTTAGGATTTTTGAAGTTTGGCGTGGCTTTCAAGAAAGAGGGAAGTTCTCAGTATGATTATTACATATCGCCTATAAAATTTTGGGAAGAAACCGGATATGTGTATGACGGATCACAGGCATAAATAAGCCGTGAGAAGTGCTCGCAAGTGCGAGAATTTGCTGGATAGGCAACGTGGAGGTAACAAAAATGGCTATAAGTGGCGCAAAACCGTACGTTGCCGTTTCTATTCAGGAAGCAGCCGACAATGGGAAGTTCTAAATATACCTTGTGAAATAAATATGCCGAAAGGCTTGAAAGTACCGTGATCTTAGTGGTTGCGGTACTTTTTTGTTGTCCAAAATCAGAAAATGGAAATTGTGTGTGGAAAGTCGTGAGAAGTGGAAAAAATTGTTGAGTAGGATACTGGTAGGTAACAGGGTACAGTTTTGGAAAATTGAAAAGTAGTGGATATGGTTCAGTAAATTTGTTATAATAAGTTTATTCAATGGAGAGGAAGTAATATTGTGGCAGTTTCAGAGAAGATTTGCAATGAGGAAGAAGTGCAAGATATGCAGATTTTCAAGGAATTGGATAAAGGCATAGATGATATGGAAGCAGGCAGTGGATGATGAAATAGGGAAAATAGTGATTTTGCGTCTGTTAAAGAATTTGCAGGATTGGAATCAGATATTAAAGCTGGAAACGGAATATCATTTTGAGTTATAAGTTATCAAGTAACTTCAAAAGTTACTTGGGGTATCAAATAAGTAAGATAAAAAAGAACCTGATGAGGAAGGAAATTTAATGGAAGAGGTCAGATTATTGATCAAGTGTAGGAATAATTGACTACCCGGCAGAGCATAATAATCGTTGAACTATTTTTATGCTTATGCAGGCAGGCTGTTTTGCAGACTGTCAGATAGGAGGGTGGTTATTATGCTTACAGATGTAGGGAATGCCGGTTTTGGGCTGGGGCTTGCACTGACGAATAAACGTGATACTTCCGAATCGGAGGAATCACCGGAGGAGCTGGAACAGGATAGGAAGGAGCTGCTCCAGAAGGAAGTCGATATCTTAGTGAATCAAATTGGAAAAATTAATCAGCCACTGGGATGATTGCATGGGAGGGCGAAATACGAATAGGCCTTTGCCAGGCATAGGCCTATTCGTGTATTGAGCCGTTAAAAGCGGAATGGAGGATTACAATGAAAAGGATAAGGCGTAAAACAGTTTTTGCGCTTTATCCTTTTTTGTTGTGTATCAATCAATCTGATTGAAATTTTTATTTATCAGATGCAACATTTTGGGAGGAAAATGATACATATTTATGAAACAGTACAGCAGGAACAGTAAGGCGCCTTTTCTGCTGTCGAGATGTATTTTTATTTATGCTTTCTTAATTTTGAGGAGAATTCGTGAATTGTTGATGCTGGTCAAACCGTGTTTGGCTTTGCAGAGCCAGTATACCAAAAAGATTGAGAAAGAAGGAGAAAATGTATGAAAGAGATGCAAGATTTAGTCAGGCGTGCGAAGCGTGGAGATGCCGATGCGTTCGTTGCCCTGTATGAGACAGTTTATCAGGATATGTATGCCTATGCGTGTTATATGCTGCGTAACCAGGCCGATGCGGAGGATATTGTGAGTGAGACGGTTATGTACGCCTATGAGACGATCGGACGTCTGCGTCAGGCTGATAAGTTTCGAAATTGGATTTTTAAAATTTTGTCTAATCAGTGTATGAAGAGGAGAAAAATGTATCTGCGGGAAGCGGATCATCCGGCGGCGGAGTGTGCAGATGGCATAGACACGATGGAGCAGACAGAACAAAAACATGATCTGGAGGCGGCCTTTGCAGTTTTAGATGAAGAGGAGCGGTGGATTGTGAATGCATTTATCTTTGCAGGATATCAGGGAGACGAGGTGGCTTCTATGTTGGGGAAGAAGCCAAGTACGATCCGTTCGAAATATCGCAGGGCTTTGTTGAAAATGCGGAAATATCTGGATTATGAATGGGAGGTAGAATATGAATAATCAGGACACATGGGAAGAGGAGATGGAGAAAGTGATTCGTGAAAAGGGAAAAGAGTCAGAGGTGCCTGAGAGTTTACAGCCGGATCAGGTCAGGGAAAGGTTGAACCAGAAGAAAATAGTAACGGCACGACGAAGAAAAAATAATATTGGCCGATTTTGTGCGGCGGCAGTACTTTTGATGGTTTGCGGCACGGGAATCTGGATGCGGTCGGGAGACCACAGCTTGCCTGGATCGGGAAATCGCTCATCGGGAGAGGGCAGCTACAACACCTCTGTTGAATCGGAAAAGACAAACGACTCGACAAAAGATACGGCAGAGAAATTAAGCTATGCAAAGAGCTACAAGGAGATCCGTAAAATCCGCAAAGAGATTACGGAAAGAGTGGAAAATAAGATGGTTGCAAAGTCGGCCATTGATTATGAAGCTGATTTTTATGCTATGGCAGAGGATATAGATGGCAGTGCGTCGGGAAATTCCGCTTCTATGGAGCAAAATGTGGATGAAAATGCTGCGATATCAGAGTCGGAATATTCTCAGACAAATGTCTCTGTAGAGGGGATTGCAGAGGCTGATCTGGTGCATACGGATGGAGAGTATATTTATCGTCTGCGCGATTCGGGAGCGGGAGGGATCTATGCGATTTTAGATATTATTCGTGCGGATGGTGGCGAGATGGAACGGATCGGGACATATCATTGCCGGAAAGAGGATTCTGCAGGGGAAGATCTCTCACCGCAGGAGTTTTTTCTGGCAGATGACCAGCTGATCTTGTTGTCAAATGCTTACCAGGAGGATACCTGCAATACGAGAATTACTTTTATTGATATCAGCAATCGAAAAGCTCCGGTCAAGAAGGGGGAATTGACGCAGAGCGGCAGCTATGAGCAGGCAAGAATCCGGGATGGCTATCTGTATACGGTTTCCGGAAGCGGATGGGGCAGATATGGATGCTGTGACGTAATAGAAGATCAGGGCGATGAGATTCCGCACGTTGATGGGAAAAGGATCGCTCCTTCTAAGATTTACATCCCCGATGGATGTGATACGACAGAATTTACAACGATTACTTCTGTCAGGATTGCGGATGGCACAAAATTTACAGACAGCCGCTCCATTATGGCCGAGGCAAAATATCTGCATATGACAGAGAATAGCATTTATTTTGTCGGTGACAGGTGGAAAGGTTGGGAGGAAAAGAATTGGAGATCCTTAAAAAAGAAGCAGATCAGTGCCACACAGATTACAAGATTTGTCTATCAAAAGGGAATCTTTACCGGAAAGGCGTCGGCGCAGGTGGCCGGTTCCATAAAAGATGATTTTGCCATCAATGAATATAACGGAACGCTGCGAGTCATCAGCAGTATCGAATATAACAGAGGGAAGGATGATAATGCCGTCTTTGTATTGGATGAAGATCTGAATGTCATTGGCTCTATTGAAAATCTGGCAAAGGGGGAACGGGTATATTCGGCCAGATTTCAAGGGGATATTGGATATTTTGTGACATATCGGGAAACAGATCCTCTGTTTTCGGTAGATTTTTCTGATCCGCGTTATCCGAAGCTTTTAGGAGAATTAAAGATACCCGGATTTTCAGAATATATGCATTTTTACAATGACCACCTTCTTTTTGGACTGGGACTGGAGGAAGGAAAAAATGATGAGGACAGCATCAAACTCTCCATGTTTGATATTTCCGATCCGCAGAATGTCAGAGAGATTCATAAAATCCTGTTAAAGGATGTGTCATATTCCGAGGCATTATATAACTATAAATCTGTGCTGATTGACCCGAAGAAGAATATCATTGGTTTTGGCGGCTGCAGTGTAAGCAGGACAAAGGGAATGCCTTATTATATCTACTCCTATGATGAGCAAAAAGGATTTGTGTGCAGGGTGGACTCGTCTGCGGAGGTCAGCAAGGAGAGGGAGGAGCAAAATGAGATTGTAGAATTGTCGAGGGGGATTTATATCGGAGATACGGTATATATGCTGGATTTGTATTCCGGGGCGATCTGGGCATATGATTTTAATAGCGGGAAATGCATTGGAAAATATAGGAATGAGTAATTATTACTTCGGCTATTAAATATCACAGTTTTTACTTGCCTAAATTTCCAAGTACATTCTGCTGAAAGCCTCGACGTAGCACCACTACGCCTGCGTTTTCAGCAGATGTCCTTAAAAATTTATTCTGCGTAAAATTCTACGATATTTAATTTCCGAAGTAATATTTTTTGAAAATGTGGTATTCTATAGAAAATTTTGGTATGATATGAATTGGGCAGGCATTGTCTGCCCAATTCGGTTTGGAGGTGCATTTATGGCAGAAAGCCAGAATATTGAATGGAAAGAATCATGGCGTGACGAATATCTGAAATGGATATGCGGATTTGCAAACGCACAGGGCGGAAAGATTTATATTGGTACAAATGATGACGGTATGGTTATTGGAGTCAGCGACAGTAAAAAACTTATGGAAGATATT
>CAYYGS010000217.1:0-4661 GCA_964471335.1 uncultured Jutongia sp. | reverse complement strand
ATTTTAGTATTAGGCGGTACAAGATATTTTGGGATACCTATGGTAAAGGAATTACTTGCCAAGGGACATGATGTAACGATAGCGACAAGAGGGAATGCAGAGGACGACTTCGGTGATAAAGTAGAGCGAATAATAGTCGAGAGAACCGATGCAGACAGCATGAAAAAGGCATTTGAAGGGCAGTATTATGATGTAGTTATTGATAAAATTGCATACTGCTCCAATGATATTAAATATGCCATGGAAGCATTAAATTTTGAAAAATATATTTATATGTCCAGCACATCGGTGTATGAACCAAAACATTTAAATACCAAAGAGACAGATTTTGATGGTATTCACAGAAAAATGGAATGGTGCACCAGATTTGATTATCCGTATGAAGAAATTAAGCGTCAGGCAGAGTGTGCTTTATGGCAGGAGTATAGTGATAAAAAATGGATTGCTGTCCGATATCCATTTGCAATAGGCATGGATGATTATACAAAGAGATTGCGATTTTATGTAGAACATACCATGAAAGAGATTCCAATGTATATTGATAACATAGATTATCAGATGGGATATATTCGTTCGGATGAAGCAGGAAAATTTCTTGCATATCTGGTGGATAAAGATTTTACGGGTGCGGTAAATGGCAGCTCATATGGGACGATTTCTTTAAAAGAAATTCTTCAATATGTGGAGCAGAAAACAGGAAGGACGGCCTCTTTGTCAGATTCCGGAGAAAAAGCGCCTTATAATGGAGAACCGGAATACAGCATTAATACAGAGGTTGCTGAAGGATTAGGATTCAGGTTTTCGACATTGAAGGACTGGATCTATGATTTATTAGATCACTACATAAAAGAGGTTGAAAATGAAAGTTGATGAATAACCATTCGCACCATATATTTACAATTCACGAATAATCGAAAGACTGTCAGGCAAATGTGCTATAATCATTACTATACTGGTGTTTCATTGGCTTAGTAAGCATACGAAAGAGATGTGCTTAAAGGAGGAAAAAATGCACAAAAATACAAATGTTTTTAAGAAAGCACTGGCAATGCTGCTCTGTCTGTCATTTCTTATTGCTTCTGCAGCTCCGGAATCTGTACAGGCAGCGACGTCAGAATCGATATCGGCGTATTTAAACAGATGTTATTATAGCATACAGAATTTATCGACGCTGAATCCGCGTCCTAATGTGATTGCCACGGCCTTTCTGGTTGGTGAGGATGATATAGCCTCCCCTTCATGGATTTTTGATCCTGTGACACATACGGTTGTGGCACATGAGTTGTATGCCGTGGATCCTGCTACTCCAATTCAGGGGAATATATATGACGCCAGATATTACCCACAGGATAATAAGGAATATCTGCAAGATGTATTAGAACACTACAGCGCCTTTTATTATACGAACAGAATCTATAATATGCCACAAGGTGCCCAGTATATTGAGCGGGAAGGAGCCATGCTTTGGGTCGTTGCCTGTGACGAGGAATGGGTAACAATATGGGATCAGGGATATCAGTCATGGAATGTGTATGAGGCGACACATGGTGTAGCTACCGGTTATGACTGCCAAAATGCAACGGTAGATGGTTATTTGGAGACGCATCCGGCAGGATTCTATAAAATACAAAGAAACAAGGTATGGATTGACTTTTCGCTCTCCAGTAATCATCCGTATCAATCAGAGGCGGAGATCCCAACGGCGGGAACTGGCGTTGTGACGAGGCTGGTATCCCTGCGGCCGGTTCCCAATGAGGCAGAGAAGACATATACTCCGGTATATGCACTGCCAGTGGGTACAGAGGTGAATGTCGTTTCCGCACAGCTGGTACCATCACAAGCGGCGGGAAGCACGAACATGTATTATGCGGTATCCTTCAACGGAAGTAATAAAGTGCAGAATAATGAAGTGCATTACATGAGTTATAAAGTGCCAGGGCTCTATTATGTGGACAGCAGATACTTAAATTTTACTCAAAGTGATACAAACATACCGGAGAGTACAGTGTTAGGGGAAATTATAAATGTGCAGGAGAATGAAGCAGTATATGCATATCAGTCCAAGGACATCGGTTCGCAGCAGATTGGTATTCTTTCTCTGGGCGCAGAAATACAGATGACCCCGTCAGAGTCAGATGCAGAATGGACTACAGTATATTTCAGCGGACAGAAGGCATATGTACAGACGAAATATATAAAACAGGCCCTCTATAAGGTGACGGACATATCAGAGCTTTGCATTGCAGATATCGTGAATGATGAGATTAAGATGAGCTGGGATGCCGGTCAGAACAATGCAGAGTACTCCTGCTGCATTCTGTCACAGAAAGGGAAAGTTATATGGTCCGACAAGCATTGTAAGGATAATAGTTTTGTCATAAAAAACAAGTATATTAACAAATATACGGGACTTAAAGTCACGGTACAGGCAACGGATAAAAATGGTAATAAGGGAGAGAAGCTCTCGGAACAGATTTATATGCCAAATAAGGGGCGAAAATTCAGTAAATATGAGAAGCTTTGTATGGTGATCGGAAGAAACAAGATTGCGGGAAAATACCCAGGTATTTCTTTCGGTGAGTCCCTACAATATTCAACAAATAAGAAGTTTAAGAATGCGGTGACCGTGGAAAAGTATAACAAGAAGACAGAATATTATGATCGAATTAAAGAAATTAAGAAATTAAAGCCCAATACAACCTATTATATCCGGCGGCGCAGTAAGCAAGGATATTCGACTGCAGCGGGTACAAAGTATTTATCGGGCAAGTGGTCAAAATATATAAAGATAAAGACAAAGGCATGATAAAAAGGGAAAAGCTATGAAATAGACGGGCTGCCCTAAAGCTTGTGAAAGCCTCCAAACGGATGTAAGATAACTACAACAGTTTGGAGGTTTTCAATTGGCAAATAAAGTCGAGAAATTCTTTCTGTAATGAAGGATAATCCACATAAGGCGGTGAGATAATTGGATGAACGTGTAGAGGCGGTTCAAAGGATGCAGGAGTATATTGAAAAACATTTGGAGGATGATATTACTATGGCGGATTTAGCCAGAGTATCCTTATATTCTCCGTGGTATTCCTACCGGATATTTAATCAGATGTTGGGGATGACTCCATCAATATATATACGAAGATTGCGTTTATCTAAATCCGCTCTGCGTTTACGGGATGAGAAAATCAAAATACTGGATGTTGCACTTGATGCCGGTTATGAGAGTGTAGATGGATATCAGAGGGCATTTAAGTGAGAGTTTGGATGTAATCCCTATCAGTATTCGGTTTCTCCCAGTCCGATTTATCTGTTTAAGCCTTACGGAGTGAAGTATCGAAACAACAGAAAGGATGATCTAGAAATGAAAGAAGTAAAAAATGTGTTTATTCAATTGGTGGAAAAACCAGCGAGGAAAGTTATCATCAAAAGAGGGAAAAAGGCGAAGGACTATTGGAATTATTGTGAGGAAGTCGGCTGTGACGTATGGGGGCTGTTGACCAGTATTGCATCTATTAGCGGTGAACCCGTCTGTCTTTGGCTGCCGAAACACTATATTAATCCTGGAACATCGGAGTATGTGCAGGGTGTGGAGGTGTCGGTAGAATATTCTGGCGAAGTGCCGGAAGGATTTGATGTGATTGAATTGCCGGCATGCAGCTACCTGATGTTTCAGGGAGAACCTTTTGAGGAGGCTGATTTTGGAGAGGCGATTTGTCAGGTGGCTGCAGCGATAGAGAAATATAATCCGGAGTCCCTGGGATACCGATGGGATACAGAAAATCCAAAGATACAGTTGGAGCCTGTGGGAAGCAGAGGCTATATAGAATTGCATGCGGTAAAGAAAATTGCAGGAGAGTAGATATGCAGACAAAAACCTCTTATCAGAATGATGAACTGATGCTTATGTTTGAAGATGATAAAGTACATTCCCAAAAGTTTCAGGATGCTTTTTACCAGCCGGAAGGGAAATATTACTGCAAAAAGTTTTATGGTAAATTTCCAAAGGCTGAGAAGATTATGTCGAATTTTTCAAAGCTTATGCCGGATGCATTTGAATCTCAGAGTTGGGACAGGGCTTTGCTTTCTTTTGCAGAAATATGCAAGGAAAATCATATCGCCTGGTTCTTGACAGGCTCTGCATGTGATGCAGTTCGCGGCATAAATGTTCTTCCGCATGATTTGGATATCCAGATCGCCTTCCGGCATTGGCACCGGGCAGAAGAAATTTTTGAAGATTATACGGTAGAACCATTTATTGAAACAAAGGATTGGGTGAGGGCATATTGGGGCCGGCTGGTAGTGGAGAATACGTTGGTAGATTTGGTTGCTGATGAAACATATGATTTTCCAAACCATGAATATGAACCGTTTTTGTGGAAAGGGAATTTATTATGGCTGGAAACTTTTAAGGTATGCTATGAGACGGAATTAGCCAGAGACAGGAAGGACAGAATCGATGCCTTTAAGAATTATATCTCAGAAAATATGATGCAATGCGGATCCCTCCCGAATAGCAATTAAGTAGTGTAAATCCTTCATTATCAAACTTTGGTCTTTTCATTTCTGTATGTATCCTGTAAAATAATATTGCGGGATACATGCAGTTTTATTTGCGCGAAGGCAAAGTGAGGGCACAAGATGTCCAGTGGACATCTGTTTTGTGC
>CAYYGS010000216.1:0-4669 GCA_964471335.1 uncultured Jutongia sp. | reverse complement strand
ATATTGAAGTGGTATGAGGGCCTGGGATCTGCCCTGATTGGTAAGGTGAAGCAGGGGCTCATGCAGTCGCTTCGCAGCAAGCTGGGAGCAATATTGATTAAGCCGGCTCTTAAGAGCACTCTGAAGGATTTTGATGCGTCAGAGCATGGCGGTGCGCCGATGCTCGGCCTGAAGGGTCTGGTGGTGAAGGCGCATGGAAGTTCAGGGGAGACGGAGATCAAGACGGCGATTTTGCAGTGCATTTCCTTTAAGGAACAGAGGATTAATGAGCAGATTAAAAAGAATTTAAAACTGGATTAAATTAAAACATGATTAAAACAAAGAGGGGAATTGCATGGGATTTGAAAAGCTACAGCAGGTATTAGCTGAGATTTTGGGAGTGAGTCCGTCTTCTATAACGCCAGATAAGTCGTTTGTCAGAGATTTTGGAGCAGATTCGCTGACACTTTTCCAAATCTTGATGGCGGTGGAAGCAGAGTACGGCATTGAGGCCGAAGAAGAGGACATCGCAGAATGGAGCACCGTGGGACAGTTGTGGGAATATCTGCATCATTCGAATAGGGGAAAGGAGAGTGGATTGGCATGAGACAGGATAAGATTGAGTCATTTGAGAAAGAAGTGGGATATTCTTTTGAGAATAAAAAACTCCTGGTGACAGCACTGACACATAGTTCCTATTCCAATGAGAAACGGTGGGAGAAGTTCCATTGTAATGAGAGATTAGAATTTCTGGGGGATTCCATTTTGGAGTTGGTGTCCAGTGAATTTATATTTCGGTCAAATCCTACGATGCCGGAGGGAGAAATGACGCGTATACGGGCCAGCTATGTCTGTGAGCCGACCCTGGCGCTGTGTGCCAGGGAAATCCATCTGGGGGATTATCTTCAACTGGGCAGAGGAGAGGAACTGACAGGGGGGCGTCAGCGGGATTCCGTGCTGTCAGATGCGCTGGAGGCGACGATTGGCGCCGTTTATATGGACGGTGGTTTTGAGAGTGCCAGAAAATATATTCAGGATCATATTCTGCGGGATATCGAGAATAAAAAGCTTTTTTATGACAGCAAGACGATTCTGCAGGAAATCGTGCAGAGTAAGGAGGGGTCGCGGCTTGAGTACACGCTCGTAAAAGAGGATGGGCCCGACCACCATAAGGAATATACGGCTGCCGCTATGATTAATGGGGAGGAAGTCTCTACGGGAGTGGGACAGACGAAAAAGAAGGCAGAACAGGCCGCTGCCTATAAGGCGATATTGATATTGAAGTCGAAGGAAGGATAAGGGAAGTTCATGTATTTAAAGAGTCTGGAGGTTCATGGATTTAAGTCATTTGCCAATAAGCTTATATTTGAATTTCATGATGGAATTACGGCGATCGTAGGGCCGAATGGTAGTGGTAAGAGTAATGTGGCGGATGCCGTGCGCTGGGTGCTTGGAGAGCAGAGCGCAAAGCAGCTTCGCGGGGCAAAGATGGAGGACGTCATCTTTGCGGGAACACAGATGCGCAAGCCTTTGGGGTATGCCTATGTTGCTATTACCATTAACAATGAGGACCATAAGCTGAATGTGCCCTATGAAGAGGTGACGATTGCCAGGAGAGTTTACCGCTCCGGTGAGAGTGAATATCTGTTAAATGGTGTCAGCTGCCGTCTCAAGGATGTTCAGGAGATCTTATTTGATACAGGTATCGGTAAGGAAGGCTATTCTATTATCGGCCAGGGTCAGATTGACAAAATTCTGAGTGGTAAGCCGGAGGAGAGAAGAGAACTTTTCGACGAGGCGGCAGGTATCGTCAAGTATAAGAAGCGGAAGGCGGCCGCAGAGAAAAATCTGGCGGAGGAACAGCAGAATATGACGAGGATCGAGGATATCCTGTCGGAGCTGGAAAAGCAAGTCGAACCGCTGGAAAAGCAGTCGGAAAAGGCGAAAGAATATTTGAAATACCGTGATGGACTGCGGGCGATGGATGTCAATTTATTTCTGAGTGAGTATGACAGGATCCACGATGAGATGGAAGATATCAGTTCGAAGCAGAAGATTGCGGCGGCTGACCTGGAGAATACAAGAGAGGAATTCGCCAGGACAAAGGAGGAGTATCGTCAGGTAGAAGAGGTGCTGGGACAGCACGACAGAAGTCTGGAGGAGCACAGGCAGAAGGAGTCTGAGCTGAAGGAAGATCTGGGCCGTTTTGAGGGTGATGTGAAGGTGCTGCAGGAGCAGATTCATGCGGCAGAGCAGAACGAGACGCATTATAAGGAGCGTCTGGAGACTTTGCAGAGTTCTTTACAGGCATCCCAGGAGGAGATGGCAGGATTCCGGCAGCAGAAGGACGATATGGATGAGAAGGTATCCGGCCTACGGGGGCAGCAGGAAGAGATTCAGGCAAATCTGGACAAGACCTCTGAGGATATAACAGAAACGGACAGCGCGATCACCAGTTGTAATAATGAAATGCTGCAGTCAGCGAATGAGAGTTCTGAGATGAAGGCAGAAGAACAGCGGTATGAGACGATGCTGGAGCAGGTCAATCTGAAGAAAGCAGAGCTGACCAAGCGGGTGCTTGCCAATCAGGCAGAGGCAGAGGGGCTGCAGAAGGCTATGGAGGAGCAGAAGCAGGCGCTCCTTGACATTTCTGATAAGATCAAGGGAATGGATGCCTATCAGGAAGAGATCCAGCTGACGATCCGCAAGATCACCGATGAGAACAGGAAGCTGGAATATGAACACCGAGAGGCGCAGCAGCGGTATCATATGGAAAATTCCCGTTTGAGCTCGCTGCAGAATATGACTGAGCGGTACGAAGGCTTCGGACAGAGCATCCGCCGCGTGATGGAGCAGAAGGAGAAGCAGTCTGGGATCATCGGCGTGGTGGCAGATATTATCCGGGTAGACAAAGAGTATGAGATCGCGGTTGAGACAGCGCTGGGCGGCAGTATTCAGAATATTGTGACAGACAATGAGCAGACGGCCAAGGCGATGATCAGTCATCTGAAAAAGAACCGTTACGGGCGGGCGACATTTCTGCCGTTGACAAATATTTCCCGCCGTTCGGGTGAGATCGACCGCGGAGTGCTGCAGGAGCAGGGTGTGATAGGGATTGCATCTTCTCTTGTGGAGGCAGATGACCGTTTTGAGAAACTGGTAGATTATCTGTTGGGGCGTTTTGTGGTGGTTGACCATATTGACAATGCCATTGCACTGGCCAAAAAGTACCGTCATTCAATGCGCATTGTGACAAAGGAGGGCGAGCTTTTGAATCCGGGAGGCTCGATGTCCGGCGGAGCATATAAGAATAATAATAATCTGTTGGGACGGCGGCGCGAGATGGATCACCTGGAAGAGAGTGTCGGAAAGTTGCGAAACCGCCTGCAGGAGATCACGCAGGAGATCGAAAAGCATAAGAAGGACAGGAAGAGCAACCAGGAGGCGATGGAGGATAATAATCGTATCCGCCAGGAACTGAGCCTGCAGCAGAATACGGCAAAGATAAATTATGACAGGGCGAAAGGTGATTACCTGAAAAACCAGGATGACCTGGAGCAGATCCGGCTGGACAGCCAGGGAGTTGAGGAGCAGAAGAAGCAGATTCAGGAGGAACTGTCCGGAATACGGGACGGCATTGCAGAGAAGGAATCGGGCAGCAGAGATCAGGAGACACGCCTGAAAGAGCTGAATGCGCGTCTGGAGGAACTGCGGGAGCAGGAGAGGAGCCTGACGGAGCAGAATCAGAAAATGCTGATGGAGATTTCCGCACAGTCACAGGGCCATGAATTTATTGATCAGAATATAGAGCGTGTTCAAAATGATATGGACAGGCTGACGGAGGAGCTTGCCGGGCTGACGGAGGACGTCAGGAAGGCAGAGCAGCTGATGCAGGATAAGCAGAAGGAAACGGTGCAGGTGGAAGAGAGCATCCGCAGAACTCGGGATGCAATCGATACGCTGAAACAGGAGATCCGAGATGAGACGGCGAAACGGGAAGAACTGTCGGAGCAGCATAAGGGCTTCTTTGATAAGCGCGAAAACCTGTCCGGCCGTATCAGCGATCTGGACAAGGAATGTTTCCGACTGGAAAATCAGCTGGAAAAGCTGACAGAGCGCATGGATTCCTATACGAATTATATGTGGGAACAGTATGAGCTGACATATCACAGCGCAGAGGAATTAAAGACGGAAACAGAATTGTCGGTGGCGCAGATGAAGCAGGAGATCGCTTCTTTAAAGGATAAGATCAAGGCGTTGGGGGATGTAAATGTCAATGCGATTGATCAGTATCAGGAGGTATATGAGCGTTATACGCTGCTGCAGTCGCAGCACGATGACCTGATACAGGCGGCACAGGTGCTGGAAGGTGTGATTGAGGAACTGGACGGAGAGATGCGCAGGCAGTTTGAGGAACAGTTTGCGGAGATCAGGGTTCGGTTTGATCGGGTATTTCGAGAACTTTTCGGCGGCGGGCGCGGTACGCTGGAACTGATGGAGGATGAGGATATCCTGGCGGCCGGCATCCGTATTGTTGCCCAGCCTCCGGGAAAGAAGCTGCAGAATATGATGCAGATGTCCGGTGGAGAGAAGGCGCTGACGGCAATTGCGCTTTTGTTTGCAATACAGAGTCTTAAGCCTTCGCCTTTCTGTCTGCTGGATGAGATTGAGGCGGCTCTGGATGATTCCA
>CAYYGS010000215.1:0-4724 GCA_964471335.1 uncultured Jutongia sp. | reverse complement strand
AGGGAGGCCAACAGCGGATGTACTGAACGGCGCGGACGTATCGGAGGAGATCCGGGTGCTGGAAGAGACATTTGATGATGATACGGAAAGTATTATTACAAATGAGAGATATGAATATATTTCCGGAATCATCGGACAGTGTGTGACGAAAAAGAGTGGGAAGAAGCTGACAGTTTCCGACAAAATTGACAGAGTTATTACGAACCGTATTCTTGCCCTGCCGATCTTTGTTGCTGTTATGTCACTGGTTTATTATGTCTCTGTCTCGACAGTGGGAGACTGGGCAACCGGCTGGGCGAATGATCAGCTTTTTGGTGAGGGATGGAATTTCCTGGGGATAAAAGGGCTTCACATTCCGGGAATCCCGGAGGCTGTCGGTTCCGGACTGGAGGCAGTAGGCTGTGCCGGCTGGCTCGAGGGACTGATTGTAGACGGAATCATTGGTGGTGTCGGTGCAGTGCTCGGCTTTGTGCCGCAGATGCTGATCCTCTTTCTCTTCCTTGCTTTTCTGGAGGGGTGTGGGTATATGGCGCGCGTGGCGTTTATTATGGATCGTATTTTCAGACGTTTCGGCCTGTCCGGTAAATCCTTTATTCCTATGCTGATTGGCAGCGGTTGTGGTGTGCCGGGAATCATGGCATCGCGGACGATTGAGAGTGACAGAGACCGTAAGATGACAATTATGACGACGACGTTTATTCCCTGTGGGGCCAAGATGCCGATCGTTGCTCTGATTGCGGGTGCCTTTTTCAATAACAGTGGATGGGTTGCAACGAGTGCTTATTTTGTGGGGGTTGCAGCGGTCATTATTTCTGGTATAATCTTAAAAAAGACGAGAATGTTTGCGGGTGAACCGGCGCCTTTTGTCATGGAGCTTCCGGCATATCACTGGCCGACGGTGGGCAGCATTCTGCGCAGTATGTGGGAGAGGGGATTCTCCTTTATCAAAAAGGCGGGTACGATTATTCTGCTCTCCACGATTGTGCTGTGGTTTATGATGAATTTTGGATGGGCCGATGGCGGTTTTGGTATGCTTGACTTCGAGGGGCTGGAAGGAGAGGCTCTGGAGACGGCACAGGCCGGATGTATTCTCTCTAAACTTGGTGGAGTGATCGCGCCGCTCTTTGTGCCGCTTGGATGGGGCGATTGGAAGATGGCTGTAGCGGCTGTGACGGGACTGATTGCAAAGGAAAATGTAGTAGGTACCTTTGGTGTGCTTTTTGGCTTTGCTGAAGTGGCAGAGGACGGAACAGAGATCTGGGGAACTCTTGCTTCTCAGATGACGGCCGTAGCCGCATATTCTTTCCTGATATTCAACCTGCTGTGTGCTCCCTGCTTTGCGGCGATGGGTGCTATCAAGCGTGAGATGAATAACAGGAAGTGGTTCTGGTTCGCAATTGGATATCAGTGCGGACTGGCGTATCTCGTATCGCTCTGCGTGTACCAGATCGGTACGCTGGTGACGACAGGCGCCTTTGGTGTAGGAACAGTCCTTGCGTTTCTTGTGATTGCCGGGTTGGTTTATATGCTTTTCCGCCCTTATGAATATGAAATCAGAAAAGAGGATGCAGTATGGCAACAGTAGTCATTGGAATGCTTTTATTATTTGTCGTCGGGCTGGCTGTGCGAAGCATAGTCCGTGATAAAAGAAATGGAAAATCAATACAGTGTGGCGGGGACTGCTCCCGCTGCGGACACTGCAAGTGATATGCAGATATCCTGCAATCCCTATTTGCGCCGCTGTCTGGCGGCCTCGTACATGACGATGGCAGCAGAGACAGCGGCGTTTAAGGATTCCAGCTGTCCCTCCATGGGGATATGAATTTTGCCGCTCAGTGCGTTCTGAACGGCGGGACTGATGCCGTTTGCTTCATTACCGATCACGATACCTGTCGGACGCCGGTAATCGGCAAGGTCATATTGTATGCTGCCATCCATGCAGCAGCCAAGCACAGCGATATCGCTGTGCTTCATTTTTTGTATGGTCTGTACCAGGTCATCGACATAGACAAAGGGAACGCGGAAAATGGATCCCATGGTAGATCGTACTGTTTTGGGATTAAAAAGATCGGTACTGCCTTTGCTTAAAATAAGGCCGGAAATGCCGGCTCCCTCGCAGGTGCGCAGGATCGTACCGAGATTGCCGGGATCCCTCAGATCATCCAGCAGGAGAAAACAGCCTTTCTCGTCGGACAGGATGTCTTCCAGCGTATATTCCGGTATATCTACGACGGCAAGAATCCCCTGCGGCGTCACGGTCTCACAGACCTTCCGGAAGACAGAATCGGACACAAGCTCGACGGCGGCATGAGAGAATTCCTCTGAGATCTCTGCCTCGGATTGGTCCTGCCACAGCCGGTTATACAGGCTTTCTTCAATGTATATTTTTCTGAGTTTGCCACAGGATGCTGCTTCTGCGGCAAGCTTTCGTCCTTCCGCCACGAAACATCCCATTTGTTTTCGGAATTTTGCATTTTTCTGTAATTTTACCAGTTCCTTGATTTGTGTATTATTTCCACTCGAAATCATCGCAAAACGCTCCTTTGGGTGTCAACAAACTATATAGAATCAAGGGGCCAAAAGGGTGCTTAATTCTATAACAAATAACAACTTTGTGATCCGTATTATCCGGCAGTATAACACAGGGATGGTATATCAGTCAAAGGAGAGTATTCCGTGGCGGAAAGATTTCTGTTGAAATTCCGATACAAATACGGTATGATAAGGAAGATAATCATAAAAGGAGGTTTGCTTATGCTGGATATTATAAACAGTGTGTCCAGAATGGTCACAGCAGACAATATCGTCATGTTTAGCTGGCTGGCCGGATTAGTAATATTCCTGATTATAGAAATTATTACGCTGGGACTTACGACGATCTGGTTTGCAGGCGGTGCGCTGGCGGCATTCCTGGCGGCTTTGATGGGATGCTCCGGATGGACGCAGATTATCGTGTTTTTCATCGTATCTCTGGGACTTTTGATCTTTGTCAGGCCGCGTATGCAGACGAGGCTGAATACGAGCCGGGTTAAGACGAATGTCAATAGTATGACAGGACAGGAAGGCAGGGTACTGGAGGAAATCGACAATTTTCATGAGACAGGCAGAATCATCGTGAACGGAATGGAGTGGACCGCCAGAACAACAGATGAGAAGCAGGTGATCCCGGAGGGAGCGCGCGTGGTGATTCAGTCAGTTCAGGGTGTTAAGGCAATGGTATCTCTCGCGGATGAGGAGTAGGAAAGTGTCCGCATAGTCAATTCATCAGACCAATTAATTAATTGGCAGAAACGAGGAAAATATGCAGTATGTATTGTTGGTATTTGTTATTATTATTGCTGCTGTGGCAGCTTCTTGTATTAAAATTGTACCGCAGGCGAAGTCATATGTCATTGAACGTCTGGGCGGTTATCAGTGTACGTGGGATGTGGGTCTTCATTTTAAGACGCCTTTTATCGACAGGATTGCCAAGAGGGTGACATTGAAGGAGCAGGTGCTTGATTTTCCACCGCAGCCTGTGATCACAAAGGATAATGTTACGATGCGGATCGATACACTGATTTTCTTTCAGATCACAGATCCGAAGTTATATTCCTATGGAGTGGAGAATCCCATTATGGCGATCGAAAACCTGACGGCTACGACACTCCGTAATATTATTGGTGAGATGGAGCTTGATGAGACACTGACGTCGCGCGAGATCATTAATACAAAAATGCGTGCTTCCCTTGATACGGCGACAGATCCCTGGGGGATTAAGGTCAACCGTGTCGAGTTGAAAAATATTATTCCTCCGGCAGCGATTCAGGAAGCGATGGAGAAGCAGATGAAGGCAGAGCGTGAGAAGCGTGAGGCGATCCTGATCGCACAGGGTGAGAAGCAGTCTGCCATTACGGTGGCTGAGGGTCACAAGGAGTCTGCTATTCTTGAGGCTGAGGCAGAGAAACAGGCAGCAATTCTTCGTGCGGAGGCAAGGAAAGAGGCGACGATTCGTGAGGCTGAGGGTCAGGCACAGGCGATTCTGGCTGTGCAGAAGGCAAATGCGGACGGTATCCGCATGCTGAATGAGGCAGATGCCAGCAAGCAGGTGATCGAGCTGAAAAGTTTGGAGGCCTTTGCAAAGGCAGCAGATGGTAAGGCGACCAAGATTATTATTCCGTCGGATATCCAGGGACTTGCCGGTATGGTAAGCTCCGTTACAGAGGTTGTAAAAGCTTCCGCGGAAGGGAAATAAAAGCGATCGGATTTCCTGTATGGTGTGGCGTTCCGTAAATGATTTTGCGGATGCGCTGCTGCCTGCAGGAAATCTTTCGGTTTGTAAAGGCAGGGATTTTGATGTCTGCCTTGGGACAAGCGATAGAATGGAACGTATTTGAATAGGAGAAAGGGGATTATCATGGATCTTAAAGGACGTAATTTTTTGACTTTAAAAGATTTTTCACCGGAAGAGATTACATATTTGCTGGAATTGTCTGCTGAGGTAAAGAGGAAAAAGAAGCAGGGGATCCCGGTCAATCATTATGCAGGGAAAAATGTAGCATTGATTTTTGAGAAAACAAGTACACGTACCCGCTGTTCTTTTGAGGTGGCAGCACATGATATGGGGATGGGAGTGACGTATCTTGATCCGAAAGGATCACAGATCGGAAAAAAGGAGAGCATTGCAGATACAGCAAGAGTGCTGGGGCGTATGTTTGATGGGATTGAATACCGCGGTTTCGGAC
>CAYYGS010000214.1:1280-4778 GCA_964471335.1 uncultured Jutongia sp. | reverse complement strand
TCTTCTCCGTACGGCGAAATACCGTCCGGATCTTTTGGAGAAGGCGGCTATGACAGAGGCGGAGCGGAAGCTTTGTGAGGAATCTATGCGGGGGAGGGAGACCGGCAGTGAAGGGAAAAACATATCGGAAATGTTCTAAAGTAATCCTCTTCGTATTGTGTCTGGGAATCTGTATGCCGTGTCTTTCCGGTTGCAGCATGACATCCGGCGGGATGGAAGCGGTGCAGGATGATCCGCTGACAATCACGGGATTTGCCTTTGACACCACATATACGCTGACTCTGTACGAGGGGGGAGATCAGGAGCTTTTGGACAGCTGTGTGGCGCTGTGTAACGATTATGAAAAGATTTTCAGCCGCACGAGGGAGGATAGTGAACTCGCGCAGATCAACGAACTGGAAAGCTGTTATCAGAAGGCGTGCGGGGAGGCTGGCTATACGCCGGGACAGGGAAAGATTCCTTTGGCGAAGGTGAGGAGAGCCTTTCATAAATATCGGGATGAGTCAGGACTTGCGGATCAGGAGGCCAAGATCACTGCGGCCGGGGCGTTACAGATCACGGTGTCGGACGATTTGAGTGCGCTTCTTGCGGAGGGACTGCGCTACGCCGGGCTTTCACAGGGAGGTTTTGACTGCACGATCGGACGGGTGAGCAGTCTGTGGGACTTTACCTCCCATAGCAATAATCCACCTTCTGAACAGGCGATTCGCGAAGCACTGCCTTTTGTGGATTATAGAAAGGTCTCGGTAAAGGGGAATGTCGTACAGTTTGATATGCCGGGCATGGAGATTGATCTGGGAGGGATTGCAAAAGGATATATTGCGGACCGACTAAAAGAGCATCTGCAGGAGGGCGGTGTGACAGGAGCCATCATCAGTCTTGGCGGCAATATTTTATGTATTGGTGAAAAATCGGATGGTACACCGTTTCGTATCGGGATACAGCAGCCTTTTGCGGATCGGCAGGAGACGATCGCAGCCATAGCCGTAACAGATGTCTCGGTGGTTTCCTCCGGGATCTACGAGCGTTACATTGAGACGGAGGATGGCACGTTGTACCATCATATCCTGAATCCATACACAGGTTATTCCTATGAGAATGAATTGCTTGGTGTTACGATCGTGTCAGAAAGATCGGTGGATGGGGACGGCCTGTCCACGGTCTGTTTTGCGCTTGGCACAGAGCGGGGAATGGAGTTTGCAGAGTCGCTCGACGGCGTAGAGGCTGTCTTTATTACAAAGGATGGTAAATTGCATTATACGTCCGGCTTTGAGAAAATGCTCTGCGAGTCATAAAAGAATGTTTGCCTTCATATAGATAGATAACCCATTTTGAAGTCATTGTGTATATGTGTTGGATGCTGAGAACTGTACACAATATACGACAAAAATAGTTTCTATTGACAGGAGGTAGCTATGGAGGAATTTCAGGTATACGCAGATATTGCCAGCCGAACCAATGGCGAGATCTATTTGGGAGTGTGCGGTCCGGTCCGCACCGGAAAATCTACATTTATTAAACGGTTCATGGAGCTTTTGGTGCTTCCGGCAATTACAAATGAGCATGACAGAAAGCGGGCGCTTGATGAATTACCGCAGTCGGCAGATGGTAAGACGATTATGACGACAGAGCCGAAGTTTATTCCGAAGGAAGCGGCGGCAATGCAGCTTTTAGGGGAGAATGAGGTGAAGATCCGGCTGATTGACTGCGTGGGATATATTGTGGAGGGCGCTTCCGGCCTGATGGAAGGCGAGAGTGAGAGGATGGTGATGACTCCCTGGTCTGATGTGCCGATGCCTTTTACGCAGGCAGCAGAGTATGGTACGAAAAAGGTCATTCACGACCATTCCACGATTGGTGTGGTGGTCACGACGGATGGCAGCTTTGGTGAAATTGGGAGAAGTGCATATTTGGAGGCAGAGGAGCGCACGATCCGTGAACTCAAGCAGATTGGAAAGGCATTTGTGGTGCTGGTCAATTCGGCCAGGCCGCACAGTGAGGAAGCGGAGAATGTCGTATCGGAAATCCGGCAAAAATACGATGTGGATGTGATGAGTATCAATGCAAACCAGCTGCGCCGGGATGATATTGTAGGTATTATGGAACGCATCCTGAAATCATTTCCTGTGACGCAGGTGGCTTTTGAGATGCCGAAATGGGTAGAGATGCTTCCGATGAGCCACTGGCTGAAACAGGAGCTTGTTGAGAAGGTGCGGGAGATTCTGGAACAGGTATCACGGATCAGTGATGTGACGAAGGAGAAATTCCAGGTGGAGAGCGAGATGATCCGGGAGTTTCGTATCCGTAAAATCGGAATGGAAAACGGAAGGATCTATATTGATACCCTGTTTGATGACAGCCGGTATTACCAGATCTTAAGCGAGCTGGTGGGAACGGAGATTCCCGGAGAATATCAGCTGATTCGTCTGCTTCGGGAATATGCCGCGCAGAAGGAGGAGATCAGCAAGATTTCACAGGCATGGCAGGAGGTGCATCAACGGGGTTATGGGGTGATCACGCCAACGACGAGCGAGATTACGATTGATGAGCCGCAGTTGATCCACCATGGCAATAAATATGGTATTAAACTCAAAGCAGTCAGTCCGTCGATTCATATGATTCAGGCAAATATAGAGACAGAGATTGCTCCGATCGTAGGAACCCAGGAGCAGGCACAGGATCTGATCGAGTACATAGCGGAGCAGGGAAGCGCAAATTCCGACGGTATCTGGGGGACGAATATTTTTGGCAAGACAGTGCGCCAGCTGGTAGAAGAAGGGATGGACAGCAAGGTGGGTAAGCTGACACAGGAGAGCCAGCTCAAGCTGCAGGAGACGATTCAGAAGGTGGTCAACGACAGCAACGGAGGACTTGTCTGCATTATTATTTAAGGAAGGCGAGCTTGTTGACAAAATATGTGGATATGGTAGGATTAAGATATCTTTGAGATAAAACTGGAGGAACAGAATGAAAATTGTAGTATTAGCAGGTGGTTTAAGTACGGAGAGAGATGTTTCGATTTTGTCGGGGACGAAGATCTGCAGGGCGCTTCGTGAGAACGGGCATCAGGCCGTCCTTCTGGATGTATTTTTGGGATATGGGAAAGAGGGAGATAGTCTCGATGGGATCTTTGAGGGAGATGAGAACCTCAGCGGATTGAACCAGACCATTGCTTCGGTGAATCCTGACCTGGAGAAGGTGAAAGCGATGCGGGATGGAGATTCAAACTGTCTTTTCGGAGCAAATGTGATAGAGATCTGCCGGATGGCAGATGTTGTGTACATGGGACTGCATGGGGCTGAGGGAGAGAATGGCAAGCTGCAGGCGGCGTTTGATGTGCTGGGAATCCGATATACGGGTACCGGTTATTTTGGCAGTGCCCTGGCGATGGATAAGGGTGTGGCAAAGAAAATGTTTACCGGGGCTGGGATTCCCACGCCGAAGGGGTTTGTTGTGACGCCGGAGACAGTGCAGCCGGTGCCGGAGGAAATCGGATTT
>CAYYGS010000214.1:0-1270 GCA_964471335.1 uncultured Jutongia sp. | reverse complement strand
GGCGGTTCCAGCGTTGGCGTGAGCATTGCAAAGGATGAGAAGGAATATCAGGAGGCTCTGGAGACGGCATTTCATTATGAGCCGGAGGTACTGGTGGAAGAATACATTTTGGGAAGAGAGCTTTCCGCCGGTATTCTGGCGGGCAGAAGCCTGCCAATTATCGAAATCGTACCGAAGGAAGGCTTTTATGATTATGAGACGAAATATCAGGAGGGAATGGCAGACGATATCTGTCCGGCAGAGCTTGCACCAGAGGTGGCAGAGCGGATGCAGAATTTTGCAATGCAGACATTTGAGGTGCTGAAGCTGGAGGTGTACGGACGAATCGACTTTATATTAAAGGAGAATGGGGAGATGTATTGTCTCGAGGCCAATACCTTACCGGGGATGACTCCGCTCAGCCTGATTCCGCAGGAGGCGCAGGCTGTGGGAATTGATTACAATACGGTCTGTGAGACGATTGTAACCGAATCTTTAAAAAGATATCAGTGAAAAAAGTGTTTTCTATTCGAAATGAGGATTACTATGTCAGAACAGAGAAACGATGAGAAGAATATGCCGGGGATGACGCCGAAGACCGTTGCGCGTGCCGTGGGAGGCGTTTATACAGGACCGGAGGAGCTTAAGGATCAGTTGTTTTCGGATATTACGACCGATAGCCGTACCGTACAGGCCGGGGCTCTCTTTGTAGCGATTCAGGGACAGCGCGTGGATGGCAATCAGTTTATCCCGGGATCTTATGAACAGGGGGCTCTCTGCTGTATGTCAACCCTGCCGCCACAGGATACCAGTAAGCCATATATTCAGGTGGCATCCTGTGAGCAGGCTTTAAAGGATATGGCAGAATACTATAGAAGCAGTTTGGATGTGAAAGTGGTTGGGATTACCGGAAGCGTGGGCAAGACGACGACAAAGGAAATGATTGCATCGGTTTTGTCAAGGAAATATGATACCCTGAAAACACGGGGAAATTTCAATAATGAGATCGGACTGCCCTTGACTGTTTTCCGTCTGCGGTCCCATCATCAGGTGGCCGTGCTGGAAATGGGGATCAGTGATTTCGGAGAGATGAGCCGTCTGGGACGGGTTGCCCGTCCGGATCTGTGTGTGATTACCAATATCGGCCAGTGCCATCTGGAAAATCTGGGGACGAGACAGGGGGTACTACAGGCGAAGACGGAGGTCTTTGACTATGTGAAGAAGGATGGTACCGTCATTTTGAACGGAGATGATGACCAGCTGATTACCTGTGTACAGGATGAGAGGATCA
>CAYYGS010000213.1:0-4782 GCA_964471335.1 uncultured Jutongia sp. | reverse complement strand
GAGCTGCTGCTCTGTTGACGTCTTGATCGCCGCCATCATCGTAAAAAGTGATGTAAATAGCACTGTTGTCAAAATTATCGTTGCAATCGCGATCCGATTCCGCATCCGGTTAGCCTTCCCGCTCTTTATGGAGAGATCGCGGATCACCTTACGGTTTGATACCTTAATCATGGCTCTCCCCCTCTCCTTCCCGGCGCATACCCCTCCTGCCGCTTACAATCCTGCCATCCTCGATCCGGATGATGCGGTTGGCGAGCTGTGCGATTTCCTCATTATGTGTAATCATGACGACTGTCTGCTTATATTTTTCACTGGTAACCTTCAACAGACTAAGTACATCCTGGCTCGTCCTGCCGTCCAGATTCCCGGTCGGCTCGTCTGCCAGTATAATCGCCGGCTTGCTGGCAAGCGCCCTCGCGATCGCCGCCCTCTGCTGCTGCCCACCCGACAGCGTATTCGGAAGGTTTTCCCTCTTCTGGTCAATCCCCAGCGTGGACAGGATGCTGCGGATCCACTCCTCATCCAGCTGCTCCCCGTCCAGACGGATCGGCAGCGCCACATTATCGTACACATTCAACACCGGCACCAGGTTATAGCTCTGGAACACAAACCCGATCTTACGCCTGCGGAAAATAGTCAGCGCCTCATCCTTCAGAGAAAAAATATCCTGACCGTCCACATATACCTTGCCATCCGTAGGCCGGTCCAGTCCCCCCAGCATATGAAGGAGCGTTGATTTGCCACTGCCGCTTGTTCCGACGATAGCCACAAATTCCCCCTGCTCCACACTGAGATCGACACCGTCCAGCGCATGTACAGCCGTTTCCCCCCGGCCGTAATACTTCTTTAAATCAGATGTCTGTAATATTGCCATTTGTCTCCTCCTTTACATGATGGATTCCCCTGTTACAATCTTACTTTATCACAGTAATCTTTCCATATTCTTACCAGAAGGAAATAAAATCTAACAGTTCTGCAAGAATGAAGAAACAGGATAGCCGACATATAAAATACAGATAGCTGCAAGTCGGCACTGACAGAAATATTTCCATCAGTGCCGACTTGATCAAATCATCCGCATTACCCATTATCTGATTATTTTTTATATATGCAAATCTTCGTGTGTTTGGTTGTATTTTGCACAATTTTTTTCATGCTGTTTTTAGGGACGGCAATACAGCCCAGCGTGGAAGTTTTTCCTCCGATGCAATGCAAAAAAATTCCAGATCCTTTCCGATAAGTGCACTTCCTATTGTAATCCAGAGCAAGCGCATAGTTATAATACGGATTGTAACGGATCAGATGCTCGCCGTTCATCTGCCTGCGGCCCAATGTCCTGACATCAACAAATTGATTATAGGTATCCTTTTCGGACGACCAATAATGATATTTGTTCACCTTTGTATAAGAGATTCCATCCGTGCCCGGCGATTTTTTCCGGCCAAATGCCATCGTGATATTAAAAATTCCGATCGGCGTTTTATGGTCGCCTTCTTTTTTCTTTCCTAATCCATTTTCCCCGGTATAAGCCTTACAGGAGATAATTTTTTTCCATTCCGTTGTGATGCTTGTATTTTCTGTCTGCTCCGCAGATTCCTCTTCTGTTGTTGTGTCCGAAAGAGGAGGATCTGTTTTTGATACCTTTTTCCACATCTCAACCGTCGCATTCGTTCCACCTTTACACTTCACAAAAATGAGTCTGTCCGTGTTTGTGTCCAGGTAGTCTTCTTTGATATCCTGCCATCTTGTCTGGTCATATTTTGTTTTACTGTAATCCATGGCTGTAACTTCAACCGCTTCATCACAAAATAAGGAAATCATTCCCAACAGCAGGACAAGAGAGAATACGCACACCATCTGTTGTTTTTTTGTTTTCATAACCATAACTCCTCCCTGCCCATCAAATCCTTGTCCACTGATTTACCACTCACCAACATACCCTGCGACGGCAACAAGATCATCACACTCTAAAGATTCCAGTCTCATGTTTTTCGTCAGGTTCAGTCTCGTCAGCGGGTTGTTCCTGCATTCCAGATTCACCAGACTTATACACGCACTCACATCCAAACTGCTTAATTGATTATTGTCACAATATAATCCGATCAGATTAACATTCTTTGTTACGTCCAGACTGCTCAATTGGTTGTCACTACAACGTAACCACGACAGATTGACATTCCTTGTCACATCCAGGCTGCCCAATGGATTGTTTTCACACTCGAGATCTACCAGTCCGACACATTTGCTCACATCCAGATTAGCTAGCTGGTTATTGCCACAGAAGAAGAACAGCAGCTTGACATTATTCGTGACATCCAGCCCCGTCAGTTGGTTGTGATAACAGAAAAAATTGTCCAGTTCGACATTCCTGGTCACATCCAGACTGCTCAGTTGATTATTCGAACAGTCAAAAGTTGCCAATTTAGTACATCCGCCCACATCCAGACTTGTCAGTTGGTTGTTATAACATCTTATGATTTCCAAATTGATATTTTTTGTCACATCCAGACTGCCCAGCTGATTTTTTTTACATTCTAATGAGTGCAATTTCTCACAGCCGCTAATATCTAGGCTGCTCAATTTGTTATTATTACAGTATAGCCACTGCAAAGCGGTACAGCCACTCACATCCAAACTGCTCAGTTTATTGTCACTACAGGATAAGCTGAACAAACGATGATTCTTTCCCACATTCAGATCTGCCAGCTGGTTGCCGGAACAATCAAAGCCCGTCAGATTGACACAGCCACTGATATCCAAATTGCCTGACAATTTCAAATTGCTCCAGTCAATCCTTACTAATTTTCCCTTATTCCATGTATATTGATCACTGCCTAATGCTTCACTGACCTTCGCGCCTCGCTTTCTCTGTCCGGCAATCAATTTTTTCAACGCCGCAACATCCTGTTGGTCTGCCCCTTTTGGCGGATTTTTATCCTCCACAACTTTCACCTTACATGTCAGCGTCGCCGTTCCGATGACTGCCTGTATCTTTGCCGTGCCCGGCGCCACTCCCTTAATCGTTACGGTCGTCCTGCCTTTTTTCTTCAGAGTAATACGCCTGTACCCGGAAAGAATTTTCCATGTCACCTTCTGCTTCGTATTCTTTACCTTGAGTGTACTGCTTTTCCTCTGTGTGACCGTAACATTTTTCTTCAGGCTGGCTTCTTTTGCCGCTGATACTGACACCCCGTCAGAGAGAAACATTCCCATCACCAGAGCAATGAATAGTACGCACCCAGCCCATTTCATTTTTACTTTATTCTGCATTGCTTCCTTTCTCATATCTTTCATAATAACCCTCATTTCTGCCAGTCCAATTTATAATTGGGCTTATGCTTGTTAATGACCCCACTGAGACTATGTACATTGATGCAACGTTTGTGTCGCAACTCAGACACAAACTTGCCGAATGAAAAATTATCATATTTTATTATACATGACGCAGATGAAAATTTCTATGGTTTTTCTACTACTTTAATTATTGGAAAATGCTGACATGGATTTCATGACAGTAAAGGGCTTTACCACTTATGAAAAAATTAAAAGAAGTGGTAAAAAATCTGACTATTATCGAACGATTGCAACTGTATCATCACATTGAAAATTACTCAGTTTTTTGTTATTAATGAGATTCAAATTAGTGATTTGATTATTATCACACCATAAAGTTTCTAATTCTGTACAGCCAGAAACATCCAGGTCTTTTAATTCATTAGAAGAACAAACTAAAACCTTTAATGCGGTATTACCTGTTAAATCTATTTTACGCAACTTATTATCGGAACAATTTAAAGATTCCAATACTGTATTAGACGAAACACCTAAACTATTCAACTTGTTATCCTGACATTCCAAAGATTTCAATGCTATATTAGACGAAACATCTAAACTATTCAGCTTATTATTCGAACAGTCCAGTATCTCAAGTGCTGAATTATTGGATAAATCAAGCTTGCCACACAAATTATTATCTCCCGCATATAAATATTTTAAGTTTTTGCAACTGGAAATATCGTACAACAATCTAAGATTGTTGTCCATACAACCTAATTCTTCTAAAGACTTATTTTCAGACAGATCCAATATTTGTATTTGATTATCAGTACAGATCAGCGTTTGCAAATCCTCATTACGGGAGGTATCTAATTTTGTTAATTGATTTTCGCAACAATTCAGGTATTTTAAAGATGTACAGCCTTTTATATTCAGACTTTTTATCCGGCCCCTTCCACTATCATCCTGTCCAGACCAAACTGACAGGTACTCCAGTTTTTTCAATTTAGAAAATGACACATTACCTTTCAAAGCCGGATAGCCATCCGTTTTAAATCTTACCAAACGTCCCTTAGCATTCCATTGATATATTGAACTGTTAAAATCTGTGTATAATTCAATTGATTCACAATCCTTCCTGAGGTTTTCTCTGATTATTTTCTTTAATGCTTTTACATCCGATTTATTTTTTCTTTTGTGTGGGTAAATTTCAACTTCGACTTTGCATCACATACCATTGATTTGGGTGGCACAAACATTCCCACTACTATAAACATTAAAATGAGCAATGAGAGTCTTGCTGTTTTTTTACACATAATTTCTACCTTCTTTCCAGTCGATAGATATTCCATTTCTGTCTTTCATGATTTTTTATAATTATAACAGGATAATCATAAAAAGTATAGCGAATTTATTATTGACTTGATTATAATTTCCTTTTGAATTACATATTTCTATTGTTTTCAACACATAATTATGCTATAATTGTGTCAAAGAAAGGAGCGA
>CAYYGS010000212.1:0-4782 GCA_964471335.1 uncultured Jutongia sp. | reverse complement strand
GAGAATATATTTGAGCAGCCACTATCTGAACAGATTGATTAATGAGACAGAGCCGTCCAGGAAGCTTCCCGGTATTAATACGCATCCATTGACATTGAAGGAAATTAGAAAGATGGAAAAGTTTATTATTGGTAGTGTAGTGGCATCATGGGAGGGTAAATATGTGCCGACGTGCCGTGTTTTGGGGATTGTAGAGACGTTGAAATATCTGGATTCCCCGACGACAAAATATGCCATAAAGAAGCTGGACCAACTGGCAGAGATTGGAGTTGAGGAGACGAAAAAGCAACTGTCAGAGCAGGGAGAGCCAAAGAGGGGTGGTCAGTAAGAAGGGGAAGGAAAGGCGATCATATGATACGACTATATAGGCTTTTAAGAAAGAGAATCTTTCATCTGCCGGTGGCGGCATACCTGGCGGCGTTACTCACGGTGACCGTCTGCGCTGCGGCAGGCCGGAAGGATTATCACATCGAAATCCGTCATACCCTTCGGGAATATGCGGATAATCAGGCAGTCCTTGCCGTGCGCAAATCAGTGATACCGGATGATTTGGATTCAGAACCTCAGATCCCTGACAATTCGGTTACATGTTTGTTTCTGGCAGATAAACGGGGCAGAATTAAATGCATCACAGAAGACCAGTGGGATGACTTGATCCGCAGAGACAAGACATTGCCGGATGTGTATTACATGGCTCAGGGAGCCTGGATAATAAATTATAGCATAGAGGATCAAATGGACGAAGCGGCGGAGATAGCAACAGTGTATGACGCAGTGATGCAGCAGGAGGATATTCCATATCTGAATCAGAGGCTTCACCTCGACTATTATTATATGACTCGGCTGATCAATGAGACATATTCTTCGGCTACAATAGATGGGTTTAATATTGACGCCAATGAAGATGCCATCGATAAAAGCTTTGTGGATGTTTACACTGGCATGGTCGTGGCATCGTATGGTGAGAAACGGGTGCCGACAGGCTATATTATAGACATAGGCCATCGGACACATCCAGACTCCCCAACAGCAAAATATGCCGTAAAGAAGCTGACCCAGTTGGCAGAGATAGGAGATGCGGAAATGGGGAAGCGGCTGATAGGACAGATAAAACCAGCTCAGGAGTAGAATATACAAGCAACTTAGTATTAAACAGAGGAAGGAATGACAATGAAGCGGAGGGAAAGCAGGATGATGTGGATACGAAGACTCCAGAAGAAAAGATTCTTCCATCTGCCGGTGGCGGCATATCTGGCAGCGCTGCTCACGGTGGCCGTTTGTGTCGTGGCAGGCCGGAAAGATTATCACATCGAAATCCGTCATACCCTTCGGGAATATGCCGATAATCAGGCGGTTCTTGCCGTGCGCAAATCCGTGATACCGGATGATTTAGACTCAGAACCTCAAATCTTTGACAATTCGGTTGGATGTCTGTTTCTGGCAGATAAACGGGGCAGAATTAAATGCATCACAAAAGACCAGTGGGATGACTTGATCCGCAGAGACAAGACATTGCCGGATGTGCATTATATGGCTCAGAGAGCCTGGATAATAAATTATAGCATAGAGGATCAAATGGACGAAGCGGCGGAGATAGCAACAGTGTATGACGCAGTGATGCAGCAGGAGGATATTCCATATCTGGATCAGAGGCTTCATCTCGACTATTATTATATGACTCGGCTGATCAATGAGACATATTCCTCGGTTACGATGGAGGGGATTAATATTGATGCCAATGAAGATGCCGTCGATAAAAGCTTTGTGGATGTTTACACTGGCATGGTTGTGGCATCGTATGGTGAGAAACGGGTGCCGACAGGCTATATTATGGATATAGGCCATCTGACACATCCAGACTCCCCAACAGCAAAATATGCCGTAAAGAAGCTGACCCAGCTGGCAGAGATAGGAGATGCGGAAATGGGGAAGCGGCTGATAGGACAGATAAAACCAGCTCAGGAGTAGAATATACAGGCAGCTTAGTATTAAACAGAGGAAGGAATGACAATGAAGCGGAGAGAAAGCAGGATGATGTGGATACGAAGACTCCAGAAGAAGAGACTCTTCCATCTGCCGATGGCGGCATACCTGGCGGCGTTATTCACGGTGACCGTCTGCGCCGCGGCAGGCCGGAAAGATTATCACATCGAAATCCGTCATACCCTTCGGGAATATGCGGATAATCAGGCAGTCCTTGCCGTGCTTACAGAGGTACTGCCTGATGACTTAAAGTTGGAAAACCTGAGTTTTGATGAAGCATCTGAGAATAGGGTTACATACCTGGTTTTAGCGGATAAATGGGGAAGGATTAAGTGCATTAGGACAGAACAGTGGGACGAACTTGTTGATTCGTATGAGGAGGCACATCCAGATATACCGATTTTTGGTGATCCAATAATAGAGCAATACAGAATGCCAATTATGTGGTCATGGTGGAATAGCCAAGGGAATGAAAGATATGGTGATGTGGAAGACCAGATGATGCTTGCGGCAGAGATAGCGGAACTTTATGATGTTATCATGCAGGATAATGATATTCCCTACTTAGACCGGAGAATATATTTGAGCAGCCACTATCTGAACAGATTGATTAATGAGACAGAGCCGACCAGAAAGCTTCCTGGTATTAATCCGTATCCATTGACAGGTGAGGATGAAGAAATTAAAAAGATAGAAAAGCATATTGTTGGCAGTGTAGTGGCATCATGGGAGGGAAAACATGTGCCGACGTGCCGTATTGTGGGGGTTGTAGAGACGTTGAAATATCTGGATTCCCCGACGACAAAATATGCCATAAAGAAGCTGGACCAACTGGCAGAGATTGGAGTTGAGGAGATGAAAAAGCAATTGTCAGAGCAGGGGGCCAAGGAGGAGTGATCAGTAAGAAAGAGAAAAGGTGAGTATCAGTAAAAATATGACATATAAAATTTTCTGTTTTGAATGACAAGGCGGCATACCTGGCGGCGTTACTCACGGTGATCGTCTGCGCCGCGGCAGGTCAGAGGGATTAGTTTTTTTAGATTTAAAGTTGCGCAAGTATAAAACCAATACTATAATAAAAGCAGATAAAGAATGATAGGGGGAATAGTGGAAATGATGGATATATTTAATATTATTTGTGGAGTGTGTTCTATAGTTGGGCTGTTGGTATCTCTTTTTACAGCCAGTAAGGTTATAAAAATAACACAGAATCTTAACATTGGAAACAGGGATGATCACTCAAAGGTTGTTAATAAAGGCAAAGGTAATACATACCATGGCTTATATGCAGGGAGGGATTATACGAATGAGACGGGAAGTGGACAATAGAAATAAAGATTGTGAATTTCATGGGGATTATGTTGGTCGTGACAACATTACTGTGAATGTTACAATGTATCAGGATTCAGAACGTGAGTTTGTTGTCACGCATAATGCGGATATTAAGCCAGTGTCTTATTTTATGGGGCGTGAAACGGAATTGGAAGATCTGCGCAGGAGGATAGAAGAGGGACGCAAGTCTGTACTTGTAAGTGGCATGGGTGGAATTGGAAAGACACATATCTGTAGAAAATTGTTTGCGGAATATCTCAATAAACATGCAGAGAATGAAAATAGACCATTTTATCACATCGGGTATATTGAATATGTAGGGGATATGAACAGCAGTCTTCAAAACTGTCTGAAATATAAGGAGCAGGATGATCCGAAACTGAACTGTGAAGCTGCATGGAAGGAATTAGAACATCTGGCGGCAGACGGGAAACTTCTGTTGTTTGTTGATAACGTGAATGTGCCAGTAGGGAAAGATGCAGGGCTTAAGAGATTAAAGAGTATTCCCGGAGCAGTGGTGTTGACTTCCAGAAGAACATCTTTTAGCAAGGGATTTGAGCCGTATAGGATTGGCTTCCTCAGTACAGAACAATGTATGGAGATTTATGAGAGGATTCGCTATGAGGATAGTGGTAGGAAGGTATCGAAAGACGAACTGCCGGATTTAGAGTATGTTATAGACACACTGGCAGCAGGACATACAATTACCATCGAATTTTTGGCGCATCTATCCAAAACAAAACACTGGACAGCGAAAGAACTACGGAATGAGCTGGAGAGTAAAGGCTTTCAATTGAAATACAGAGATGAAGAAGATAAGTTGATAAATATTCAGGAAGAATATGAAAAATTATATGATTTATCAGTATTAGACGAAGCAGAGCAGAATATCTTAGAGGCTTTTTCAGTATTTCCGTATATTTCTTTATCTGCAGAAATATGTAACCAATGGTTGCTTTCTGATGCGGGAGTAAGTGAAGATGATGATATATTTACAAGTTTACATAGAAAAGGCTGGCTGCAGTTTGATATTGTGCAGGAGAGTTATACCCTGCATCCGGTATTTGCTAAATTTATACAGGAAAAATGCAAACCAAAATTAGAAGGGCATCGTGGTTTGATAGAAGGATGTCAAAAGTGTTTGGAAATACCGGAAAGCGGTTCTGCTATAGAGTGTCAAAAGTTTATTCCATTTGCAGAGAATATTGTGGAAAAAATAAATGTGGAAGAGAATATGGAATATGTTCAATTTACGAATATACTGGCGTATTTATTACACTATATAGGGGAGTACACAAGGGCAGAAGAACTTTATAAGAAAGCCTTATTGGTAGGTAAGGAGATACTAGGTGAGGAGCATCCAGATATAGCCCCTAGTTATAATAACCTGGCAGGGGTGTATGATGATCAAGGGAAGTACAAAGAATCGGAAGAACTGTATAAGAAAGCATTGTTGATAAAAGAGAA
>CAYYGS010000211.1:0-4783 GCA_964471335.1 uncultured Jutongia sp. | reverse complement strand
AAAATTTTTGGTACGGACTTTGACAGACAGTTGATAGAATGGAAGAGGCTGCTTACATCTTCGGGTTTTCAAAAGGTACGGAGAGATCGGAATTTTATTGTAAGGTTGAATGAGTTAGAGTGTATATCATTATTGTCGGTTGATATGGCAAGATGTCTATATGAAGAATTAAATTTTGAATTCCTGGAAAAAAACTTTGACAGGACTGATTATCAAGAACTGCAATTTAGACTTCGGAAGCGTACAGACAGGTATGATAAGAAGAAGCAGAGAGCTGAGAGGAGAGAATCGTTTATCAATCGTGCCTGCTTGATATTAGTACTTGCTTTATTTGTTACTGGTGGTATTGGTTATTTGTATGATGCAATATATGAAGCAATGGATTCAAAATTGACCCAAAAAAGGATTGATGCAATACAGACAATGTTACAGGAAAAATATAACCAGGAATTTATAGTAGACAAATCTTATGTGGGAGGAAAGAAGTATATTTATCTTTGTGAAACGAATTCATCTCAAAATGAATATGAGTGGTTTTCTGGTCTTGCTGCTGAGGGGGAAATGGGACAACATGGGTGTACTATAACATGGAAAAAGGGAGAGATGAGGGATAGTTTTGCCTATGAATTGATTGAGGACTATCGTCTGGAAAATGATGCGATAAATGATTTTTTTAATCCGGAACATGAATATTATTTTATAAGAGAACAAGATGTTGAGACCAAGTCTTATAGTTATCAATATAAAGAAGATGGAATGATATACGATTATCCTGTTTATGAGGCCCGGCATTCTTATAAAAAGAAACGGGCATATTCCGAAGAAGAAATCCAGCAGTTAAAAAATTGGATTCATAAAATACAGGATCAGGATATGCTTTTTGTTCACACCCCATGTATTAAATTACTTTTTCGAGGATTGCATGGAGAAGAATATGTACTTGAGTTGACACAGAATTACGATGAAGTTGATTATCATGAGCTGATAGAAAAGCTGAAACAGCTTTGCCTGAAGGAAAAAAATAAGAAATGATGCGGATTTTTGACATGTTTAATCGGAAGAGTAAGCATGTCTTTGGAAAAGCATTTCGTAGGGAGGATTTGTATGACAATCTGGGAACAATTAGGAATTGAAAGAACAACAGATAAAAGAAAAATACGACATGCCTATGCAAAACTGGCCGTTCAGTATCATCAGGAAGGGCATCCGGAGGAAGTAAATAAAATTTATCAGGCATATCGAGAGGCGCTTTCCTATGCATCAAAGCCTGTATTTGATGAAGATTTGGATGCCGTTTTTTTAGAGGAGTTGGAAAATGTGATGCTTTTCTGGCAGCCATCGGAGCAGGAGAAAGAACTTATTCAGATGCGTATGATTGATGAGGTTCTTGAGAATATTCAGTCAATTATATTGGTATCTGAAAAAAATATAATACAGAGATTTATTGAAATTAATCTGGGTTCTAACAGACGGTTGACAGAATGGAAGAGTCTGCTTGTATCTTCGGATTTTCAAAAGGTACGGAGGGATCGGAATTTTATTGTTAAATTGAATGAGTTAAAGTGTATATCATTATTGTCGGCTGACATGGCAGAACGTCTATACGAAAAGTTAGATTTTGAATTCATAGAAGAAAGGTTTGAAAAGACGGATTATCAGGATTTGCAATTTAGACTTCAGCAGTGCGTAGACAGAGTGGAAGAGTGGAGGAAAGATAGAGAAGAGGTAAGAGCGTTTTTCCATCGTGTCAAATTGATATTCTACCTGATAGTAGTATCTGTTATACCTGTTCTTTTCGTTCTTTATTTTGTGACAGAGTTGATGATTAAATGTGGTTAGACATAAGTGTATATTATAACATAGATGATTTACATATTGGGATTTTTCGCTTGTCAGTTAAATTATTAAGTGCTATTCTTTTAGATAATATATCTATGGTACGGGTATCGTGCATTATAGGCAGGTGCATCAAGATAAGAGGAATGGAGAAAGACGTGAAGAGCAAGGAATATTGGGAGATTCCTGCCATCAACCGGGATGCGCAGAGGGAGGCAGAAATCGTATGGGACAGTGTTTGTAAGCCTCTGGGCAGCCTGGGGGAGATGGAACGGCTGGTGTGTCAGCTGGCGGCAATTTATGGTACGACTCACATCGATATTTCCAGACGATGTGTGATGGTGGTCTGTGCCGATAACGGTGTAGTGGAAGAGGGGATAAGCCAGACGGGATCTGAGGTGACAGCCGTGGTGGCGCGTCAGATTGCGGAGGGCAAATCAAACATAAATATTATGGCGGAAGCAGCAGGGGCTGATACGCTTGTCGCTGATGTGGGAATGGTGGAGCCGGTTACTCATTCCCGGCTGATTTGTGAAAGGATTGCATCGGGAACGGGGAATATTGCACATGGGGCTGCCATGTCAAGAGAGCAGGCTGTACAGGCGGTGGAGACAGGTATCCGGCTGGCTCATTATGTGAGAAAGAAGGGGTATTCCCTTTTGTTGACGGGAGAAATGGGAATTGGAAATACGACGACGACAAGTGCGGTAGCGGCAGTATTGTCGGGGCGTCCGGTCGGAGAGGTAACCGGGCGCGGAGCCGGTCTGTCCCGGAAGGGATGGGAGCATAAGGTAGATGTGGTTCAGCGTGCGCTGGAGGTCAACCGTCCCGATCCGTCAGATGCTTTGGATGTGCTGGCAAAGCTGGGTGGTTATGATATGGCCGCGATGGCCGGCCTGTTTATTGGCGGGGCAATGGAGAGAATGCCGGTGGTGATTGATGGTGTGATCTCCTCGGTGTCGGCACTGCTGGCAGAGCGTATTGCACCGCATTGCCGGGACTATATGATTGCCAGCCATATGACGGAGGAGCCGGCTGGCGTCGTGATTATGGATATGCTGGGACTCCATCCGATGATTCATGCAGGACTCCGTCTCGGCGAGGGAACGGGTGGTGTGTGTGTGCTTCCGCTTCTTGATATCGCATTGGCGGAATTTCGCGGAGCGCACCGCTTTGCGGAGACAGAGGTGGAGCAGTACAAGCATCTGAACTGACAAGGAGGAAAACCTGTGTTTTTGTTGGTAACAGGAGGAAGCGGCAGCGGCAAATCAGAATATGCAGAACAGCGTGTACTGTCATTTTCGGCAGAGGGGAATATTCAGAGGTTTTATATTGCAACGATGATTCCTTTTGGCAGGGAGGGCCGTGAGCGTGTGCGGAGACATCAGGCACAGCGGGCAGGCAGAGGATTTCAGACGGTGGAGAGATATACGGATTTAGCAGGATTAGATCTGAAAAGAACAAAGAGGGATCGCGCGTATGATCAGGCGGAATCTCAGCCCATCGATCAGGAGTGTGATGTTTTATTGGAATGTATGTCAAATCTTTTGGCAAATGAGATGTTTGATGATAAGGGAAGCCATGAGAAAGCTGTTGATACGATTCTATGCGGCATAGACAGATTGAGAGAAAATTGCCGGAATTTTGTAGTTGTGACAAATGATGTCTTCTCGGATGGAATTATATATGATCAGGATACGGAGCGATATATCCGAAATCTGGGACAGATCAACCAAAGACTGGCAGAGATGGCAGACGAGGTGGTCGAGGTGGTTTATTCTGTTCCTGTGCTGCATAAGAAACCAGTTTGAAATAGAGGTGAAAATGTGAAATCTTTTATGATAGCTCTGGCAATGTATTCACGGATTCCGGTGCCCCAATTTGAGTGGAAGGAGGAGAATATGAAATATTCTCTGCTATTTTTTCCAATGGTAGGGGGACTGCTGGGCGTGGTACAATATCTTTTCTTTCGGCTGGGAGGGTATCTGAAATGGCCGACAGGGTTTATGGCATCAGCGCTGACAGTGATACCGCTGCTGGTGACGGGCGGGATTCATATGGATGGTTATTGTGATACAATGGATGCGCTGTCCTCATGGCAGCCGAAGGAGCGTAGGCTTGAGATCCTAAAAGATCCGCATGCCGGTGCCTTTGCGGTGATCTGGTGCGCGGCGTATTTTATTATGGCATATGGAAGCTGGCAGGGAGTAAACATGCCGCAGACGATGTGCCTGATTTGTCTGGGGTATATCATATCCAGGGCATTCAGTGGACTGGCTGTCGTTTTCTTTCCGGCAGCAAAAAAGGAGGGGAGTCTTACGGCCTTTGCAGATACTGCATCAAAGGGGGCGGTAGGAGCAGGGCTTCTGGCATGGATTTTGGCAGCGGAGGCAGCACAGATTATAATGTGTCCTATATATGGGACAGCACTTTTTCTGGGACAGGTGCTTTTTTATGTGTATTATTATGGGATGTCAAAAAGAAAATTTGGCGGAATCACAGGTGATCTTGCGGGATGGTATGTACAGGGCAGTGAAATCATGACTCTGATTTTTTGGGTGCTGGTACAACGAATATTAAGTTTAGGATAGTATCGCGCTAGACGATGGAAGCGTTAAAGTCAGTGGCGGAATGGAGATAACGATGGATTTTATTATAGGAGGATGTCATCAGGGAAAGACAGCGTATGTCAGGGAGAAGTATTCCCTGCGGGATGATGAGATTCTGGATGCGGAGGAACTGCTACAGGGGCTTTTGGCAGACGGGAGCCGGGAGAATGGCAGAGGTGAGAAGGTTTTGTCGGGCAAGCGTTGTCTGAATCATTTTCATCAATTGGTAAAGGGTCTCTGTGAGAGGGGAATTTCAGTGGAAGACTTTTTGGATGCTCTTTTCGTACAAGCGTAAAGATAAGCGTTAAAGGACCTGCTACCCAGTATAGCAGAGAAGT
>CAYYGS010000210.1:0-4829 GCA_964471335.1 uncultured Jutongia sp. | reverse complement strand
CATCCACCTCTTGCACCGCAGTCTTTAATTGCTCAAACAGCTCTTGTTGACCTCCCTCATAATAATATTGTTCCATTCGCCGGATTATTTCTTCCATCTGGTCCATATCCAGATTATCGATTGCTTCTTTCATGGCATCAAAACACTCTTGCAGGATATCATCGGAAACAGGAAGCCTCTCTACAGTCTTTTTCTCTGAACAGAAGGGCTGTAGTATCGGCAGATACCCCAGGTATTGTTCCAGCATTTCATCTGTGTGCTGATGGATCAGCTCCCCATCTTCGGCATTGCCGGCCTTTTCCATGGCTGCAGCCTTCTCAGACAAAGAAATTGCACCAATCTGCCGGGAAGAACTTTTTAACGCATGGACTTCTATCGTATATTCTTTCCAGCTTTCCTGCTCCTCCAAAGATTTTATCAGCTTCGCCTTTTTTTCAATGGCATGGCAATAATTTTCTAAAACCGCGAAAAAAAGTTTTTTACTGCCAAGAAGTTCCAGTGCGAAAGAAACATCCAAATCACCCACTACAATATCCCCTGGTTGCACTTCCTTTTTTATGACATCATTATTTTGGTTATGTAACATCCTATTAATTTTCTCATCAGGAAGCCATTTCTTTACTTTTGACAACAATATACGGAATTCAATCGGCTTAGCAACAAAATCATTCATCCCTTTTTCCAGGAACATTTCTTTAGTCCCATCTACTACATTTGCAGTCAGGGCAATAATTGGAATATCATCATATTCTTTATGAAACTCCCTTATAATACGAGTTGTTTCAACACCATCTACCTCCGGCATCATGTGGTCCATAAGAATAAGATCATAATGGTGTACAGAAATCTTTTTGATTGCCTCCTTACCGCTTAATGCTGTTTCTATTTTCATGTTCAGCGGTTTCAAAAGTCCCTCTGCAACTGTCAGATTTACGGCATTATCATCCACAATGAGAACCTCTGCATCCGGAGCAGTGAAATCAATATCTAAATCGCCTGAATCACTATCCAGATCCATTTCCTCCCGGTTGAGTATCAGAGCGGCATTCAGCGCAAAAAGCGGTTTTCTTATTATCAGAAGATTAGGGATATCATACTTTTCCATACTGTCGGCTTCTATGAGAAGAACTCCCGTAATCTCCGGATTATCCCTGATAAATTGCTCAATGGATTTTGTAAACAGTTCCTGTTCTATAAAGCAAACAATCCTTTTATCCTTTGGCAGATTAAATAAACCGGCTTTGGAGTGCAGGTTCTTGTATTCCACACCAAATCTCATCATATCCTTCTTTAGCTGTTCTGAGATATACTCATTGGAAAACATTCCTGCGGCAAGTATGGTTTCCGGATTTTTAATTACAATACTCGGGGTATTGTCTATCACTTTCTGTGGGAGAGCAAAGGAAAATTTACTTCCTTTTTCGTACTCGCTTTCCATCTGGATTTCCCCCTCCATCAGTGACACCAGCTGCTTGGAAATCGCCAGTCCTAAACCTGTACCTTCAACATTACGGTTTCTCCTGCTGTCCACCTGCGAAAAAGACTGGAACATCTTCCCCATATCCTCTTCCTTTATACCAATACCTGTATCTTCAACCGAAACCTGTATTTCAATTTCATCATCAGATAAAGGGACATATGACATTTTCAGGACAACCTTTCCCTGATGAGTAAATTTTGCAGCATTATTGGCAAGGTTCAAAATAACCTGTTTAATACGAATACTGTCGCCAAAGAGTTTACATGGAACATCCGGTGCAATATCCAGAATCAGTTCCACCTGCTTTTTTTTGACCCTTGTTATAACAATATGGGCAACATCATTTACTACAGACATTGGTTCGTATTCCTCAGGTATTATATCCAATTTTCCGGATTCTATCTTCGAGAAATCCAAGATATCATTAATAATAGTAAGCAGAGTTTTTCCTGCTACTTTAATCTGATTCACGTATTCCCTTGCTGAGGGCGGCAGGTCATCCCTTAATGCCATTTCCGCCATACCGATAACTGCATTCATTGGCGTTCTGATTTCATGACTCATATTGGCAATAAAATCAGATTTCATATTCGCTATTTTTTTAAATTCCATACTGGTATGATAGGCATAATACTTGCCATATGCCATGTTAGACAAGGTATCAGCGAGAATATAAAGAAATCTTGCTGCCCTGTCAATGTGTTCCTGTTCCACTATTTTTGTCTTTTGGGCTGCCTCAAGCTATTCCTGTGGATCCACTCCGATATCTAAAGCATAATTTTCATTTTTTTGCGGAACAGGAGGCTTAGTGAGAACCTGTCCCCCGATAAAACAACCCACAAGCTCATCCTTTACCATGATTGGTGCTGCAAAATCCATCAATCCTGCATGACAGTAATATACAACGGATTTTCCCTCTTCAAGCGCCATTGTTGCTCCGAACTGATCACATTGCTCGCAGCGGGTGCAGCCAAGCTTGGAAGTTCTTGTGTATTTCATACAGAATTCGGAAAAATTTGACCCCTGAGTCACTGCCATGCCGTTCTCATCCGTTGTAAGGGCAGCAACACCTGTCATATCAGAAAAAGCATCCTGTATCCTCTGCAGAGTATCTACATCAATCAAATCCAGTAAACGCAATCCATATTTCATAAATCAATCCTCTCTTTATTTTCTGCAATGCATTGTACAGCACAAAAATCAGGCAAAAAATATTTAACCAAGAATTTTTTTGATGGTATCTAACAGCTTATCATGTTCAACAGGTTTCAGCAGATAGGCCTGCGGCTTCATAACCAGAGCTTTTTGAATCTTTTCCCTTTCTGAAATGCCCGTAAGAAATATAACCGGTATATCTTTTGTAGCGTCATTTGCCCTCAGCTTTTCCAAAACAGCAGGACCATCCTCCTCCGGCATTTTGTAATCCAATAAAATCAAATCTGTCTTCTTTTTCTCCAAGAAGCGAAAAGCTACCCTTCCACTGACAGCAGTTGCAACATTATATTCATCCTGAAGATGTCCTTTGATAGACCTTAACATCAAAGAATCATCATCCACCACCAAAATATGCTTGCGCGCTTTCTCTACCGTCTTTTCTTTTTCCGTCTTCCCAAAATGCAATAATGCACCTAAATCCGGTACTTCTTTTCTCATCTCTTCCTCTACGGCAGAGGATAACTTCTGTGAAGTGTTTTTCTGTGACTCTTCTTTTTCATCAGCTCCACCCCACTTCTTAAGAAATCCCAAAATCTTTTCCTGAATAGAGCCCGTTGTCAACGGTTTATGCAGAATCAGGTCTGCAGTATTAACCACTATCCTTTCAAACTCATCACATTCCTTCTTTGTACCAATCAGGATAAAAGGAATCCTCTTTCTCGATAATAACGTCCCCAGGGAAACCATTTTTTTCAAATCATCTCTTGTTTCATTGTAGATACAATATACAAATGCGTCTGGAGAAAATATCTGCAGATGCCTGACAATATCATCGTAACGGTTAGAAGTCGTCAGCACATCGAAATTGTCTGTCATATGTAGAAAAAAAACATCGATCACGGAACTGTTGTTTCCTGCCAGTAATACTTTATATTTCATTCTCGTCTCCTCCAATTTTTGTTATATTTTAACCCCTTATGCCATAAATGACAAGTTTTTAAATAAAAGCTCTTTTTGACTTCTCCCTTTCTTCTTTTTCATGTACAATGACAAATATTTTCTATCCTCTATATCCTCCGCTTAATAAAAACAAGAAAAAGAGTAAAAACATGGGAATAATATTTCCCAAAAAAAAGATCTGCTCCTTCTTCTTTTGTTCCTGATTTATCAACCGGATGAATCCACAAATTCCTATGATACATTCTATTGCAACACCAACAAAAAAGGCAAAAATACAATGTTCTACGTCACTTCCCCATTTTGTAAACACCCGCACAAACACAGCCAACGCAAAAGGAATCAGATATCCCATCACTGCTGCAAACCGCCATCTATTCATACTAATCCTCCTGTTCCCTGCTTCTTCACGCTTCTGTTTCCACCCAAGATGTTATCTCTAATTTTTAATGATTCCTCCGCCCAGCACTGCTTTCACGCCATCCGTCCCTGTGGAAGTCTCTTCCCCATCCATCCACTCATAAAAGACGGCCGCCTGTCCGGGTGTCACGGCGCGTACCTTCTCCGGGAAACGGATGGAAAGACGCACGCCTCCATCTGCTGTCTCTTCGCACGCCTCCACCACGCCAAGCGAGCCCTTATGGGCATAACGGATCTTCACCAGAAGTTTCTGCCCCGCCTCGAAGCGTTCCGCGCCCACAAAGTTTACATCCTCTACCGTCATGGTATCCGTAAAGACATCCTCTGCTTCTCCAATCACAACCTCCCTCGTCTCCGGCCGAAGCTGTGTGACAAACACAGGATGTCCCATAGCCAGATTAAGTCCTTTCCGCTGTCCCACCGTATAATGTGAAATTCCCTTGTGCCTGCCTAAAACCTCACCGGACTTTGTAACGAAATCTCCTGTCTCCTCCCGTTGCCCCGTCTCTCTCTCGATAAATCCCGCATAGTCATGATCCGGCACAAAGCATATCTCCTGGCTGTCCGGTTTATCTGCTACCTCCAAGCCGATACGGGCGGCAATTCTGCGTATTTCAGGTTTTTCATATTCTCCCAATGGCATTAAAGTATGTTTTAACTGCTCCTGTGTCAGGTTGAAAAGGACGTAACTCTGCTCCTTTTGCACGGCCGCCGATGTCGCCACGGTATACCGGCCGTTCGGAAGACAGAGCACCCTGGCATAATGCCCGGTAGCCACGTACTCTGCACCAAGTTCCTTCGCCTTGCACAGCAGGGC
>CAYYGS010000209.1:0-4860 GCA_964471335.1 uncultured Jutongia sp. | reverse complement strand
CTGCGTCTTAAAAATCTCAGGACGAGTCAGGCATATACGGATTGCACGACATCCAAGCGCCGGATTCTCTTCCTCTTCCATCTCAAAATAATCACACTTTTTGTCTGCTCCGATATCCAAGGTACGAATGATGACACGCTTGCCCGCCATCGTCTGCGCAACTTTCTTATAAATCTGGAACTGTTCCTCCTCACTCGGAAAATCCTCCGTCTCCAGATAGATAAATTCACTCCGGAATAATCCGATTCCGCCGGCGTCATTCTGAATCACGGTAGCCAGATCTTTAATATTGCCTATGTTAGCATAAAGCATCACTTTCTGACCATCCAGCGTAACATTCTCCTTGCCCTTCAATGTCTGTAAAAGCTTTTTCTGCTCCTCTTCCTGATCCCTGGCCGCCTGCATCCGCGCCATCGTTTCCTCATCCGGCTCTACATAGATGCATCCTTCCACGCCATCCACAATTGCCATCTTGCCATCAATCGACTCATCCAATGGAAGCTCCGTTCCAATCAATGCCGGTATGCTCATCGTACGCGCCAGAATCGCTGTATGGGAATTCAGCGAACCATGCACTGTCACAAAGGAAAGTACTTTTTCCTTATCCATCTGTACGGTCTCGGAAGGCGCCAGATCGTCTGCTACGACAATCACAGGCTCGTCTGACTGAATCCCTCCTGCTGCACCACCGGAAAGCACATTGATCAGACGTTCTGAAATATCCTTCACATCGGCAGCGCGGCCTCTCATATACTCATCATCCATTGCCGCAAACATCTGGGCAAAATTGTCTCCTGTCACAGCAACTGCATATTCTGCATTTACTTCCTGCGTCTCGATAATGTTTTCTACAGACTCAACAAAATCATCATCTTCCAGCATCATCTGATGTACTTCAAAGACAGCAGCATTTGCTTCTCCTACCTCACTCAGGGCCTTCTCGTACAATTGACCCAGCTGCTCCATTGCCGTATCAGCAGCCACATGATATCGATCCTTCTCCTTCTGGATATCCGTGATTTTCGTACGCCTGACCTGCTGCTCACCCTTTTGATACACAAAAATCTTTCCTATCGCAATGCCTTTGAAAACACTTTTTCCCTTATAAACCTGCATACACATATCCTCCCGGAGTTACAGATTCTCCTGCATAAATTTGCTGACACCTTCGCATGCTGCATCCTCGTCTTCACCATCAAACGTAATCGTCACCTCATTGCCGTTTTTCACAGCCAGCCCCATAATCCCAAAAATCTTCTTGCAGTCCCCGCTCTTTCCATCCTTCGTAATCTTAATATCACAGGCATATTTTTTTGCCTCCTTCACCAGTTCTCCGGCCGGACGTGCATGGATCCCTTCTGCATCTGTAATTACATAAGTAAACTCCTTCATAAATATTACCTCCTTTAATAATTATTTATTTCATAAGTATAACAAATTTACATTTGTTTTACTAATGTTTCCAGGAAAATTTATAAAAATTTTTATTTTTGGCAAGGTGAACAAAGTTCACCCTGCCTTATCGTAAGCAGCTGTTACTTATGAAAGCTTTTCCAATACCCAGTCAACATCTGCCGTAGTCTTTAATTTTTCTAACAAATCTTCGTCTTCCAGCATCTCACAGATCTTCCCCAGCAGATCCAGATGTTCGTCACCGATTCCGGCAATACCAAAGACAAGCTGTGCCTTCTCATCTCCAAAATCCACACCATCCGGATACTGCAGCAGCACAATCCCCGTCTTCTTCACTGTGCCCTTAGCCTGTGTCGTTCCATGCGGAATTGCCACACCCATTCCCATATAAGTAGTAACCAGTTTCTCACGCTCCTGCATCGCGTCAACATAAGAAGCATCAACATATCCAAGCTTTGCCAGCAGCTCACCGGCCGCCTGAATCGCCTCCTCCTTCGATACCGGCGACTGATTCAATCGAATGCCGTCTGCCACAATCACATCCTTTTTCGGACTGCTCTGTTCCTTGGTCGCAGCCGCTTGTTCTTCACCTTCGGTGCTATCCGCCTCTTCCTTGCTCAGCTTGTCATACAAAGCATCCAGATTCGGATCACTCAGGAAATTACCGATCGTAATGATCTGTGCCTGCGGTGCTGATTTTCTTGCGCGCTCTACCAGCGTGGTCTGTACAACAGCGATATCACAGTCTGACGGAATATTATCAACAGAAGTATTTGTCACCTTAATATCAGGCCGAACTCCCTGTATTCTTTTCCTGAATTTCGTTGCGCCCATCGCCGAAGATCCCATCCCCGCATCGCAGGCAAAGATGATTTTCTTCACGGCAGAGCTGTCCTTTACCTCAACGGCTGCCGTCTGTCCCTTTGCTTCTGCTTTTCTGGCTGCCATCTCACTTTGTGCATCCTCCAGGCTCTTGCTTCCAGACATCTTCACGATCGGGGATGCGATCACGAAGGAAACTGCTGCGGCCAGCACAACGCCGACAATAACCTTCCACATATCACTCGCCGGTGTCATCATCAGAAATGCGATAATGGATCCAGGGGAAGCAGGCCCTCTCAGTCCGCATCCTGTCAGGTTAAACCAGAAAATAGCCACCATATTTCCAACGATTGGAGCGGCGATCACCGCCGGATTCATCAATATGTACGGAAAATAGATCTCATGGATACCACCAAAGAGGTGGATGATCACTGCACCCGGAGCAGACTGTTTTGTTGTCGTATCCTTACAAAAGAACATGTATGCCAGCAGTACACCAAGACCCGGTCCGGGATTTGCCTCCAGCATATACATGATAGACTTGCCCAGTTCGTTTGCCTGGCCGGTCGCAATTGGTGTAAACACACCGTGGTTAATTGCGTTGTTCAGGAACAGAACTTTCGCAGGCTCGATAAAAATAGCGACAAGCGGAAGCAGACTGTTTCTTATAAGCACATTGACACCCGCCGTCAACACAGCCAGAATCGCACTCATCAGCGGCCCGATTGCCACATATCCCAACAGAGCAAGAATTAAACCAATAATACCTACCGAGAAGTTATTAATCAACATCTCAAAACCAGCAGGCATACGCCCCTCCATCAGCTGGTCAAACTTCTTAATACAGAAACCGCCCAAAGGCCCCATAATCATTGCTGCCATCAGCATCGTAATATCTGTATTACTCATAATTGCACCAATCACCGCAATTGCACCAACGACGCGACCTCTGTCGCCGCCCACCATTTTACCGCCGGTGGATGCAATCAGGATCGGAATCAGATAGGATAACATCGGCCCTACCATCGTATTAAAATTCTTGTTCGGAATCCATCCGGTATCGATAAACAGCGCCGCCATAAAACCAAATGCGATCAGGGCTCCGATATTTGGCATGACCATTGCTGACAAAAACTTTCCAAACTGCTGCACCTTACTTTTCATATATATTCCCTGCCTTTCTATTCAACCCATGAAGTAAATCGATTCATGGAAAACCTGTTTCCGTGTAACATAGAAATTGTTATAAAACAGTCACATGATTCTTGCTGCATTCCATCAGAAAATCCTCAGGCAGCTGACCATCCGAAACTATGATGTCAATCTGCTCCAAACCACAGATCGAATAGGTCCCCTTTACGCCTACCTTCGAGGAATCCATCAGGACAATGACCTGCTCTGCCTGACTAATCGCCGTACGTTTTAAAATTGCTTCCTCGCTGTTTCCACAGGTAAACCCTGTCTGAAATTCATAGTTGGTGACCCCCAAAAAGGTCTGATGAAAGTTCACTCTCTGCAATTCCTGTACAACAGATGACCCATACACACTGATACTGTAACGGTTCAGCTTACCGCCCGGCAGCAGAACGGATGGTTCTGTAAGGGCTGCCAGTTCCGTAGCACAGCTAAGTCCCGTCGTATAAATCAGGTTATTCTGATCGGGAAACCGGCGTGCCATCTCTGTCGTCGTACTTCCGGAATCCAGAAAGACAGCCGTATCCGGCAAAACCAGTTTGACCGCCTTCCCGGCAATTATCTCCTTTTCGGAAAGCCTGCGCACAGCCCTCCTGTTCAGGTAATCGTCTGTCCCGATCACCTGCCCTACCGATCTGGCGCCGCCATGAACCCTCACGATCTTTTTTTCCTCATCCAGCGCTTTCAAATCTGTCCGCAATGTCATCTCTGAAACATTCGGAAACCTTTGTTTTATCTGTGAAAATCTGACAAAGCCGGACTGATCCACAAGTTCTACCATTTGCTTTCTGCGTGTTTCCATTGAATCCATATCTGCCTCATTTCAGGAATTTATGATTCCTTCACAAAATTCTCCAATAAATACTCCTCTGCCTCCGCACACCAGAGTCCCTTGTGGGCATCAACAATATCTGCCAGCGCCGCATAGCGTTCATCCCCGCGTTCCTCTCCCGCTTTTCTCAGATCTTCCAGAGCGGTAAGCGGCATAGAAAGATGTGTGTAAATCAGCTTCTTTCCTCCCGGAATCTTTGGCAGATTTAATGTCGTATCTGCTACGGCATCCAGTCCGCCAATATGAGTCACCATCACGGCCGGATTAATACGTTTCGCCGCTGTCAGCTCCAGTGATTCTATCATATCAGCCGTATTGCCGCCCGTCGTACCCATAACATGTGTAGAATTATAATGTACATCATAGAAATTCATCGATGCACTGAATTCTTTGTCGGTAGGTCCTGCAAAGAAATTCAGGCAGCCGTCCCTGCCGAGAATATCGCTGGACTGCTTTACGACAGCCGCCACCGGCGCATAACAGAGTACATCATCATAGCCTGTGCCTCCTGACAGCTCCAACAGCTCCTTTACCGGATCCTCACAGTTTCCGGTATTCACAAAATGAAGTGCAATGCCCCCCTTCGCATAAAAATCGAC
>CAYYGS010000208.1:0-4863 GCA_964471335.1 uncultured Jutongia sp. | reverse complement strand
CTGATGAAGGCGATTGATAATTTTGATACGACCTTGAATGTAAAATTCAGCACTTATGCGGTACCTATGATTATAGGTGAGATTCGAAGGTATCTCCGGGACAATAACAGTATCCGGGTCAGCCGTTCTGTCCGCGATACAGCGTATAAGGCGATCTATGCCAAGGAAGCCATGATGAAGAAATCAGACAGGGAGCCTACTTTGGAGGAACTGTCTGCGGAGCTCGGGATTCCCGCGCAGGATATCGTTTTTGCGTTGGATGCCATTCAGAGCCCGGTATCCCTGTATGAGCCGGTTTACGCGGAGAGTGGTGATACCCTTTATATTATGGATCAGATCAGTGATAAGAAAAATAAAGAGGAAAAATGGGTGGAAGAGATATCATTAAAAGCAGCGATTGACCGTCTGTCCAATAGAGAACACAGGATTATAGAATTACGCTATTTCGAGGGGAAGACGCAGATGGAGGTGGCTGAGGAGATCCAGATCTCACAGGCGCAGGTGAGTCGTCTGGAAAAAAAGGCTCTGCGCAGTATGAAGAATTATCTGAACTAATATAATAGAAAGAAAGGAATCCGTGTGCATGAGAATTTGTGACCTTCGCGAAAAGGAAGTTATCAATGTTTGCGATGGGGAGAGGCTGGGTAATGTATGTGATGTTGATTTTGAAGTGAAAACAGGCAGGATCATCAATATCATTATACCCTGCCCCGGTAAGATACTTGGGATTCTGGGACGGGATCAGGAATATGTCGTCCCATACTGTCAGATTCAGCGAATCGGAGCAGATGTTATTCTTGTGGAAATAGAGCGGGAGAAATGTCTGAAAAAATGTGTTTGGCCGGAAAATAAATAGTTGCATTTTCTTCTGTTTATCTTATAATAAAGGGCAGATAAAGGAACATACAAAATTGAGAAAGAAGGGGTATACAAATGAAATGTCCGTTTTGTGGGGAAGATGATACCAGGGTGATAGACTCCCGTCCGGCAGATGACAATGCATCCATCCGGCGCAGGAGACAATGTGATAAATGTCAGAAGCGGTTTACGACTTATGAAAAGGTGGAATCCATACCTCTTGTGGTGATTAAGAAGGACCAGAGCAGAGAGACTTATGACCGCACGAAGATTGAAAGGGGAGTATTCCGTTCCTGCCATAAGAGGGCTGTATCGATTGATCAGATGAATGCTCTCGTAGACAGCGTAGAGGCAGAAATTTTCAATTTAGAGAAAAAAGAGATTGCCAGTACATACATTGGTGAGCTCGTGATGGAACGGCTTGAGAGTCTCGACCCGGTGGCCTATGTGCGATTTGCTTCTGTCTATCGGGAATTTAAGGATGTCAGTATTTTTATGGACGAGATCAAAAAAATACTGGATAAATAAAATAAGCTGTTTTATAATAGCAGTGGGGAAGCTCCCTTTGCCGGACAGGGAAGGGAGTGCAATGTACAGTAAGACATATTGTGTGGCAGTCCAGGGAATTGAGGGCTGCATGGTTACGATCGAGGCAGATATTTCAGACGGTCTGCCTGGGTTTTCTCTGGTTGGTTATCTTTCTTCGGAGGTGAAGGAGGCGAGGGAACGGGTGCGTATCGCACTCAAGAATTCCGGTTATCGCTTCCCGCCGAGAAAGGTGACAATCAATCTTTCGCCGGCTGACATCCGTAAGGATGGAACCGGTTATGATCTTGCCATTGCCGTGGCCGTTCTGGCCGCATATGGCTATATTCCAGAAGATACAATAAAAGAGATTCTGTTGATTGGCGAACTGAGCCTGAAAGGTGAGGTAAGGCCGGTCAGCGGCGTGCTGCCCATGGTATATACCGCGATGGAGAAGGGGATGAAATACTGTCTTCTCTCCTGTGATAATCAGGCGGAGGCAGAGGCAGTAGACGGCATTCAGATCCTGGGCGTTAAAAATCTCAGGCAGGTTGTTGCATTCCTGACAGACGGCACGTGGCATCCGCAGGAGAGTACAGGGGCTGCAGACAGTGAGAATCAGGAGGCAGGACCACTGCTTGACTTTGCAGAGGTGAGAGGGCAGGAGTCGGCCAGACGGGCGGCAGAGGTTGCGGCAGCCGGTATGCATAATTTACTTCTGATTGGTCCGCCGGGCTCCGGAAAGTCCATGATTGCCAGTCGTATGGCGGGGATATTGCCATCCATGACATTTGAGGAACAGATGGAGATCTCCAGAATCTACAGTGTGGCAGGGCTGCTATCAAAAGATCAGCCGTTGATGGAGCACCGTCCTTTTCGTTCGCCGCATCATACGATCACGCAGACAGCGCTGGTAGGAGGAGGTATATATCCCAAACCGGGTGAGGTCAGTCTGGCATCGGGCGGTGTCCTTTTTCTGGACGAGCTGCCGGAATTTGACAGAAATGTACTGGAGGTACTGCGTCAGCCGCTGGAAGAAGGGTGGGTCACTGTATCCCGTTTGGGAGGCAGCTGCCGTTATCCTGCGAGGTCTCTGCTGCTGGCTGCTATGAATCCCTGTAAATGCGGCTGGTATCCTGACAGAACGAGATGCCGGTGTACGCCGATACAGGTGAGGGGATATCTGGGGAGGATCAGCCAGCCTCTTATGGACCGGATCGATATTTGCGTGGAGACGGTGCCGTTGCGGTATCAGGAGCTGCAGGAGAAAAACACCCCATTGCCGGAATCTTCGCAGGCGGTTCGCGCACGCATTGAAGAGGCACAGCTGCGCCAGAGAGAAAGATATCGACAGGAGGAATTTCAACACAATTCCCGGCTGACGCCGCAGGCAATTCGAAAATATTGTCCCCTGACAGAAGAGGCGCAGGAGTCTCTCCGGTTAATTTTTGAAAAAATGGAATTTAGTGCCAGGGCATATCATAAAATTCTAAGGATTGGACGAAGTCTGGCCGATCTGGATGACAGCGAGATCATCACAGCTGCTCATATTGCAGAGGCAGTCAGCTATCGTTCCATTGACAGAAAATACTGGGGCATGGGGGTGGAAGGATGAGAGAAAAATTATATGCATTCTGGCTGTCCGACATTCCCGGTATCGGGTGCAGGAAAATATCGGCTTTGATGAAAATTTTTGGAAATCCGGAAAATATTTTCCAGGCATCGGAAAAGGCACTGTCACAGGTGAAGGCGCTCACAGACACAGATCGGGAGGCGATGATAAAATCCAGAAAACAGGAAAAGATAAAATACAGATATGAAAAGCTGGAAAGAAGCGGAATACGTTATACGTACCAGGGACAGCCGGGATATCCGGAGCGTCTCGTACCGCTTTCCGATGCACCGTATGGATTATTCTACAAGGGTAGTCTTCCGGCAGAGACACAAAAAACGGTGGCAGTGGTGGGATCACGGAACGCTTCTCATCCGGCACGCGCGCTTGCAGCTAGTTTTGGCAGAGAGCTTGCAGAAAATGGAATTGCCGTGGTGAGTGGTCTGGCTAGAGGCGTTGATATCATGGCGCAGAGAGGCGTACTGACTGTGGCGGCCGGACGTACCTATGGCGTACTGGGATGCGGACTTGATATGTGCTATCCGCCGGAGCATATGGAGAGTTTTGTGCAGATGCAGGAGATGGGTGGTGTGATCTCGGAATTTGCACCCGGAACGCCGCCGCTTGCCCGCAATTTTCCGATGCGGAATCGTATTATCAGCGGCCTTTCTGATGGCGTACTTGTGCTGGAGGCTGGCTCCAGAAGCGGATCTCTCATCACGGCGCATCTGGCATTAGAGCAGGGGAGAGACCTCTTTGTAGTGCCGGGCAATCCCTGGGAAAAGGCATATCAGGGCAGTAACGAATTAATTAAAACAGGGGCGGCGCTTGTTACCTGTACCCGCGATATTTTGGACGCACTCGGTATTTTTCTGGATGAAGATATTTCGGAAAAAAAGAAAAAAAATCAGGTTTTGCTTGAATCCACAGAAAAAATAGTGTATTCTTATTTAGGTTTTGAACCGATTCATCTTTCTCACATTGCAAGAATGTCAGGGGTGCCGGTTCAGAAGGCTATAGAGGCGCTGATTTCTATGGAATTAAAGGGCATAGTAGAAGATGTCGGCAGCCATTATTATGCAATTGTGCTGTAGCTTAGCCTGATGATGTTGTTTTTTCTCATATATGTGCTGCATGGTCGGCATATTTACAGGATCAGGCTTTTAGAAGGAGATTGATATGGCAAAGAATTTAGTTATTGTGGAGTCGCCGTCAAAGGCAACCACAATCAAGAAATTTTTGGGTAGCAGCTATGAGGTGGTCGCTTCAAATGGACACGTACGGGATCTGCCAAAAAGTCAGATGGGGATCGATTTTGATAATGATTTTGAACCCAGGTATATCACGATTCGTGGAAAGGGCGAGCTACTGGCAAAGTTGCGCAAGGAGGTAAAAAAGGCAGATAAAATCTATCTGGCGACTGACCCGGACCGTGAAGGGGAGGCCATTTCCTGGCATTTGTTTCAGGCGTTGAAGCTGGAGGACAAGAATACCAGCCGTATCACATTTAATGAAATTACAAAAAATGCAGTGAAGCAGTCCATTAAACAGGCGAGAAAGATTGATATGAACCTGGTGGATGCACAGCAGACGAGACGTGTCCTTGACCGTCTCGTGGGATACCAGATCAGCCCGGTTCTCTGGGCCAAGGTAAAGCGCGGGCTGAGTGCAGGCAGGGTGCAGTCTGTCGCAGTTCGTCTGATTTCCGACAGGGAGGCACAGATCAATGCATTTATCTCAAAGGAATATTGGACCCTGTCCGGAGAATTTGCTGTGGAGGGAGAGAAGAAGCCTCTCATTGCAGATTTTTATGGGACGAAGAAGCAGAAGATGACAATAGAGTCGGAAGAGGAGATGGATCAGATCAT
>CAYYGS010000207.1:0-4923 GCA_964471335.1 uncultured Jutongia sp. | reverse complement strand
GGATTGAAAGCGTAAAATCAGTTATTGCAGGCTACGAAAGTATAATTCATCTTTCTGAAAAAGAAAAAGATGCAATCCCATGTGTGATGGAATGTATAGAAATTTTATTTGTAGCCTATTTCATTGGTATGGATGATACAAAACATGCCAATGATGCATATAATCTGTTCCGCTTTATACAGCAACAAACTGTTGCTTGGTTTTAAGAAACAATGATGGTATAATGTCTGCGAGAGGTGATGATTTATATGGAGACAAAAAATATTATATTGGAATTACGAACCAAAAATGGATTATCTCAAGATGAGCTCGCAGAAAAACTCTATGTTACCCGTCAGGCAGTATCCCGCTGGGAAAATGGGGAAACCGTACCAAATACGGAAACCTTAAAACTGCTGTCGAAATTGTTTGACGTTTCTATCAATACACTTCTTGGTTCTCCGAGAAAACTGATTTGCCAATGTTGTGGCATGCCGTTAGATGATACTTCTATCAGTAAAGAGCCTGACGGTACATTTAATGAAGAATACTGTCAGTGGTGCTATACGGATGGAAAATTTGTTTATACAAGTTTGGAGGAATTAACAGATTTTCTTGTGGAACATATGTCAAATGAAAATTGGCCTCCGGAGCAGGCGCGAGCGTTTTTTGAAGCACAGCTACCAAAGCTTAATCATTGGAAACAAAGCGCTGGAAATAAGGAATAAGCCGTAATTGAAAATTTCGAATTGGGGAGGTATACATTGTGGCTAAAAATGACAATGCACATTCAGTTAGATTGGTAGATAGTTTAGAAAGACATGTGGGAGATGATGCTGCCAAAGAATTGGAAGGAAATTATCCCTTGTCAAAAAGTGCAAATTATGAGAAAAAATTTCAATGGGCGAAAAGCGTTTGCAATTATCTTGAAGAACATTTTGATACAGATACTATCATAAGGGTTAGAAAAGAATGCAGATGTAATGATGGGAAATCAATTGCAGATAAACTTAAAAAATATTTGAAAAAGGCGGATAGTATAGAAGAATTTGTGCATTTATTTAATGAGAACGAAACATTTGCTTTTCTTGAATATATATCTGACAATAAAATTCTATTTTGTTACCCGGAATGCTATTGTGCGTGTGTAAAAAGAGTAGATCAGGAATTATCAAGAACATGGTGTTATTGTACATTAGGAAATGCAGAAGGAATTTTTAGTAAAGTGTTCAAGAAGGATGTGAAAGTTACGTTACTGAAAAGTATAAAGACAGGGGCAGATCGGTGTGTGATTGAAGTAGAATGGTAGATTGCATACTGCGAAAGTAATTGTACATAAAATGATCTTATATGTGTGATGTTTTGCGGAGCAGATAACTGCTCCGTATTTTTTTCGCTTTTTTATAGAGAGTGCGGTTGATAAGGGAAATATTACCGTATTATCGTAAAGTGAAAAGCAGTTGCAATTTCTTTTTGATTCCAGTATACTGCGTATATAGATTTGCACGAACAATCAATGATATGGGGCTTTAGAGCACATTCTCATATTTGACACAGCAGGAGGAAAATCAATGTATATTGAAAATAAGTATTGGAATCATTATATCGGTGATACAGACGACAGCTTAGCGCTGGTGGATTATCTGGCAGATAAACAGAAAGAAGAGATTTCTCTGGGAGAAATATTTTCTGATATTGGATTAGACCGGTTAGATGGCAATTTCCGTGAACATGATGAACCTCTGACTGTTACTCTGAGGAATATGGATTCGGTATATGATGAGCCATACATAGAGTTCTATTATGCGATTGATCTGATTACTGATCTGGCTGCTCTGCTGTTGGAGTGTAAGATAAATGGCAGTGTTAATTTGTGTGAATTATTTGAAGACGATTTGGAGACGGAGGTGCCGATTGTCCGCATTATCGCTACTTCGGAGGAGCATGAATTGATGGAAAAGACGCTGGCGGATTTTGTATCTGCACCACTTGACTATGATCTGAGTGAAATGTGTCCGGAAGAGGATATGTTGGAAATGGCAGAAATTTGTGGTGAATTAAAAAAGGAACTGTACGGAGAATGAAGCAAATTTTGATTGTGCTTAAGCAGGTTTGCTGGCTTAGGCAGAAATGGAGTTTCGTATGAGAAGAGGAAAAAAATGGATTGCTGTTATAATGGTGACGGCTATGGGAATGCAGTTGTTTTCCGATGGCGCTTTTGATACGGTTTCTGCGGCGAAGAGAGGTGCAATTAGCCAGAAGAAACTGACATTAAAGGTCGGGCAGAAAAAAAAGCTTAAAGTCAAACGGGTGAAAGGAAAGATCAAATGGACTTCTAATAAAAAAAAGGTGGCGGTTGTCTCTGCCAAAGGAGTTGTGCGGGCTCGAAAAAAGGGTAAGGCGGTCATTACAGCGAAGGTCGCCGGAAAAAAATATAAGTGTAAGGTGACAGTGAAGGCGAAGGAAGGCAATAGCCAGCCAAACCAGAGCACAGCACCGGATTCCAGCAGTGCGGCAGCTACGATGGCCCCGGGGCAAAGTGAGATTCCGGGTGGCACGGTACAGCCTGGCGGGAGCGCATTGCCGGCTGTTACAGATAATCCGGGACAGAGCATGGGGCCCAATATAACAAGTCCGAACCAGAGTGAAGAACCTGTTATAACAAATCCGAATCAGAGTGTGGAACCCGGTACAACAGGAAATCCAAACCAGAGCGCGAAACCGGATACAACGGGAGATCCGAATCAGAGTGCAGGGCCCGGTACAACAGGAAACCCAAACCAGAGTGCGGAACCGAATGGTACAGCGAATCCTCTTCAGACAGCAGGTGCAGATACGTCATCTGCTCCGCAAAAAACGGCTGAGCCAGAGAAGGAGAGAGTGACATTTTCTCAGATGGGCGGGGTTTATGATGAAGCATTTACGTTAACTCTGTCAAATCAGTCAGGCCATACGATTTATTATACAATGGATGGAACGGACCCTCGTGTCAGCGAGACGCGAAAGACATATCAGGACGGGATTGTCATCCGGGACAGAAAGGGAGATGCCAATGTTTTGTCGGCTATTTCGCCGAATAAGCTGGCTACGATGAATTCCTGGATTAGCGGTACGGAGATCATCAGTCCGTTTCAGGCGCCATCGTCAGCCAACGATGTAGATAAATGTTGTGTGGTGAGGGCTGTGTCAGTCGATGATGAGGGCAATAGCGGTAATGTGGTGACAAATACGTATTTTATCGGTGCGATATCAGACCATATCAGCGGCATTAAGGAGAGCGTTGATGCAGCAGGAGAGAATCTTTCTGTGATTTCTATTGTGATGAGTCCGGAGGACTTATTTGACGAAGAAAAGGGCATATATGTCAGAGGGAAATATTTTAATGATTCTCTGAAGGATTATTTATCAAGCCATAATAACAATTTGAATGGTATAAATGTGGAGCATGACCTGACCGCTAATTATAAGCAGAAAGGACGGGAATGGGAGCGCAATTGTCATATAGAATATTTTGAGACAGATGGGACGAATACGACATGCAAATTAGAACAGGACTGCGGCATCCGTATTCAGGGAAATTATTCCAGAGAGCATATTCAAAAAAGTTTTCGGCTGTATGCCCGCGCAGAATACGGCGTGAAAAATTTTAAGTATAGCTTTTTTGATGATCTGACCGATGCAGAGGGTAATGAGATGGACAAATTTAAGTCGCTCGTGCTTCGCAACGGAGGAAACGATGTCGAAAATTATAAATATAAGGATATTTTGACGCAGAGCTTTATACATGACCGTGAGGTGGAGTCGCACTATGGACGTCCGTGTGTTGTCTATCTGGACGGAGAATACTGGGGATATTATGTTCTTCAGGACGATATGTCTGATAATTATCTGCAGCAGAGACGTGGTGTGCAAAAGGAGAATGTGATTGCCTATAAGGGGACAGACGATCCGCAATACTCCAAATATCATTATAAATTGGACGAGGGTGATTTTCCGGCGGGTGTTACGGAGGAAAACTACTATCTGGAAGATACCCTGAATTATCTGAAGAACCATAATCTGGCAGATGATACTTACTATAAGAAATTTGTGGATCAGTTCGTTTCAGAGCAGTCGGCATTGGACTACTTTGCTATTAACCTCTTTTTGAATAATGGCTATGACTGGCCCGGTAAGAATTGGGAAATTTGGAGAGTGACGGAGACGGATGAGACAAATCCGTATGCAGATGGACGTTGGAGATTTTGCCTGTTTGATCTGGATCTGACAACAGCGCCGACATGGGTTGCAGGCGACTGCGATGCATGGTGTAAGGACACAATTTCCAATTTATACGACAAGAACTCATCTAACGTGATTCAGATGATCTTTAGCAATATGCTGGACAATGCCTCATTCCGGCAGAAACTGGATGAGAGAATACGCGAGGTCGGTTCTGTCGATTATGAATATAATGCGGTTTGTAAGACGGCAGAGAAATATCGTAAATCCTACTCGCCGCTTTATGAACAGTTCCGAAAGAGATTTGTGATCAGCTCTTATGCTGTCGAGGCAAATCCGGTCAGCAACATTCAATTTTATGAGAGGCGTATGGGATATATTCCTACAATGCTGCAAAATATGCACAATCGTTACAGTGGTTAGCAGTAAATCTGATAACAACAGGGTTTTCGGTGATACAGATTACGGAGAACGGCATGTAGCAATTCAAACATCAAAGAACGCATAGAGAACATTTTCTTTTGTCTCTATGCGTTCTTTTGATCAGAAGCATCATTTCCCGACAGCCCTTGAAGACAAAACTCATAGAGATGTTAGTCGAGATGGATTTTGAATAGGTCAAATCATGTCAAGGCTCTTTCCGCAACCTCTTTTTCCTGTATATCAGACGGAGTCTGCTCATATCTTGCAAAGGAATAGGAGTATGTGCCGCTTCCGCCGGTT
>CAYYGS010000206.1:0-4977 GCA_964471335.1 uncultured Jutongia sp. | reverse complement strand
GTAATCACTCACCGGAGAGGTACAATGAATGCGGCCGATATCCTGTACGGGATCACAATGCAGGAGAAGGGAGTATCCACTCTGGTTTCTGTGAATCTTTTGGACGATAAGGATATTGTGGATTGATGATAATAGATATGATTTAGTAATTTTGTACCTATACAGCGTGAAAGTAGAAGCGAGGGAGTGCGTTCATGTGGAGAGGTGGTACGGAAATGGAGAGAAAATGGGAGAAAAAAAGGGATTTTTTGGGAAATTGATACAAGGGCTGACGAAGACAAGAGATAATTTCGTGTCGGGAATTGATTCGCTGTTCAGCGGCTTTTCAGAAATTGATGATGATTTCTATGAGGAGCTGGAAGAAATACTGATTATGGCAGATATCGGTGTGGAAACGACAGAGAAAATTATTGAGAATCTGCGTCAGAAGGTAAAGGAGCAGAAGATCAAAGAAATCTCGGTCTGCCGTGAGCTTCTGGTGGATTCTATCAAGGAGCAGATGCATGTGGATGGAGAGGCCTATGCTTTTGAAAATCAATGCTCCGTTGTGATGATGATCGGCGTAAACGGGGTAGGAAAGACGACCTCGGTGGGCAAGCTGGCAGGTCAGATGAAGGCGCAGGGCAAGAAGGTTGTGCTGGCGGCGGCAGATACCTTCCGGGCCGCGGCGACACAGCAGCTGACAGAGTGGGCGCACCGCGCAAATGTTGATATCATTGCCGGACAGGAGGGCGGTGATCCGGCGGCTGTCGTCTATGATGCCGTCAATGCCGCGAAGGCCAGAAAGGCAGATGTTCTGATCTGTGACACAGCAGGGCGGCTTCATAATAAGAAGAACCTTATGGAGGAGTTAAAGAAGATTGACCGTATCATTGAGAGGGAATATCCGGATGCATGCCGCGAGACGTTAGTCGTGCTTGACGGGACGACGGGGCAGAATGCGCTGGAGCAGGCGAAACAGTTTGCTCAGGTGGCAGATATTACGGGAATCGTGCTGACCAAGCTTGACGGGACGGCTAAAGGGGGGATTGCCATCGCCATTCAGTCGGAGATGAGCATACCTGTCAAATATATTGGAATCGGAGAGCAGATCGATGATCTGCAGAAATTTGATGCAGATTCCTTTGTGGATGCGTTATTTGATCAGAGGAGGGATGTGTGAGATGATGACATTAGAAGCTTTTGAGGAGGCGGCCGAAAAGGTAAAGCAGGTGACGCTGCCCACGAATTTAATTTACAGTGAATACTTTTCTGAACTTTGTGGAAATAAGGTTTACCTGAAACCGGAGAATCTGCAGAACACAGGTGCTTATAAGGTGCGGGGAGCGTACTATAAGACTAGTACATTGAATGAAGAGGAGCGTGCAAAAGGGCTGATTACGGCTTCCGCAGGCAATCACGCACAGGGTGTGGCCAATGCGGCGAAGATCTTCGGTGTGCCTGCGGTCATTGTTATGCCGGTGACGACGCCGCTGATTAAGGTGAACAGGACAAAGGCGTACGGAGCCGAAGTGGTGCTTCATGGCAGTGTCTATGATGAGTCTTATCAGAAGGCAGTGGAACTGGCAGAAGAGAAGGGATACACCTTTGTCCATCCTTTTAATGATCTGGCAGTAGCGACCGGGCAGGGAACGATTGCGATGGAGATTTTTAAGGAACTGCCGACGGTTGATATTATTCTGGTTCCGATCGGCGGAGGCGGCCTGGCGGCCGGTGTATCAACGCTGGTCAAGCTGTTAAATCCGAATATCCGGGTAATCGGTGTAGAGCCGGCGAATGCCGCCTGCATGAAGGCGTCACTGGAAGCGGGTAAGATTGTTTCCCTGCCAACCGCCGAGACGATTGCGGATGGTACGGCGGTCAAAACACCGGGAGATGTGGTATTTCCCTATATTCAGAAAAATGTGGACGAGATTATTACGATTGAGGATCAGGAACTGATTGTGAATTTTCTCGATGTGGTAGAGAATCATAAAATGGTGGTTGAAAATTCAGGCCTGCTGACGGTGGCTGCCCTTAAGCATCTAAAATGCAGGGACAAGCGGGTCGTATCGATTTTGAGTGGCGGTAATATGGATATTATCACGATGTCCTCTGTGGTTCAGCATGGACTGATCGAACGTGACAGGGTATTTACCGTATCGGTGCAGCTGCCGGACCGTCCGGGCGAGCTGGTACACGTGGCGAGCATCATTGCCGATTTGAAGGGGAATGTTATTCGTCTGGAGCATAATCAGTTTGTCAGTATCAACCGAAATGCGGCGGTGGAGCTTAAGATTACAATGGAGGCTTTCGGCCATGAGCATAAGAAGCAGATCGTAGACGCCCTGCAGGAAAATGGATTCCAGCCGAAGGTGGAAAGCCCGACGAGTATTTATGAATGATGGAAGGGGGAAGGATTGAGATGGAGAATTTACAGGGACAGGAGCTTTTGCATACGCCCGGCGGCGTGCGGGATATCTATGGCGTAGAATGCGCAGATAAATTGGAAATGCAGCATAAGATCCACCGGATTCTGCACTCTTATGGATTTCGTGATATTCAGACGCCGACCTTCGAGTATTTTGATATTTTCAGCAAGGAACGGGGAACCGTACAGTCCAGCGCAATGTTTAAATTTTTTGACAGGGGAAATAATACGCTCGTTCTGCGGCCGGATATTACGCCTGCAATTGCAAGATGTGTAGCGAAGTATGACAGAGAGGAGCAGATGCAGATCCGTCTCTGTTACATGGGCAATACCTTTGTGAATACGACACCATATAAGGGAAAGCTGCAGGAGGTAACGCAGCTTGGTGCAGAGTTGTTTAATGATGAAAGTTCGGATGCTGATGCTGAGATGGTTGTTCTGACAGTAGAGTGTCTGATGGCCAGCGGATTAAAGGAATTTCAGATTGAGATCGGACACGCTGATTTTCTGCGGGCATTGATAGAGGAGGCGGGATTTGACGATGCAGACAGCACACTTCTGCTGGAGCTGATCGAGAGCAAAAATTTCTTTGGTGTGGAGGATCTGCTGGACAGGCTGACTGTAGCGGAACCCCTGCGGGAGATTTTTCTGAAACTGCCGGAGCTGCTGGACGATACAGCGGAGATGATGTGCTTCGTGCGGGAGCGGACAGGTAGTGAGCGCGTACTCCGTACGCTGGATCGTTTAGAAAAGGTGGAGCAGATCATCGCGATGTACGGCTATGGCCAATATGTGACGATTGATTTGAGCATGATTAGTACATACAGCTATTATACTGGTGTGATCTTTCGGGCATACACCTATGGAAACGGGGAAGCACTCGCCAGCGGCGGGCGGTATGACGGCCTGGTCGCACAGTTTGGTAAGGACGCGCCGGCGATCGGTATGGGGATTACGCTTGATCAGCTGATGCTTGCCCTTGACCGTCAGCACCTGTTGACAGCAGCAAAACTGGGAGGAAAGATATTATTATATTCTGCAGATGAGAGGGAAGAGGCACACCACATGGCGGTAAAGCTGCGGGAGCAGGGAGAGGTGGTACGCCTGCTGCGCAGGTCTTCTCGGAGAGAACTCTCGGAGTACCAGGAATATGCGGAGAGAATCGGTGCGGATGAGATCATTTTTGTGAAAGGGTGTGATTAAAGGTATGAGATATATTACGTTTGCGCTGGCGAAAGGGAGACTGGCAAAGCACACCCTGAGCCTATTGGAGCAGATTGGGATTACCTGTGAGGAGATGAAGGATGAGAAGACGAGGAAGCTGATCTTTGTCAATGAGGAATTGGGATACCGCTTTTTCCTGTCCAAGGCGAGCGATGTGCCTACCTATGTGGAGATGGGAGCTGCTGATATTGGTGTCGTGGGAAAGGATACGATTCTGGAGGAGGGGCGTAAGCTCTATGAGGTGCTGGATCTGGATGTGGGAAAATGCCGTATGTGTGTGGCAGGGCCGGAGAGCGCCAGAGAAAAGCTGCATGACGGTTCCCTGATCCGCGTGGCCAGTAAATATCCCAGGATTGCAAAGGATTACTTTTATAATACAAAGCATCAGACGGTGGAGATCATTAAACTGAACGGCTCTGTCGAACTGGCGCCGATTGTGGGACTGTCTGAGGTTATCGTAGATATTGTGGAGACAGGATCTACGTTAAAGGAGAACGGACTGCAGGTTCTCGAGGAGATCTGCCCGCTGTCAGCCAGAATGGTTGTCAATGAGGTGAGTATGAAGATGGAGCATGAGAGGATTACAAAGCTTGCCAGGGATTTGCGGGAATTGCTCCGTGCCGGAGATTAAGGTATTATTTTTATTTGAGCCGCGGGAGGCGGTGGAATGGAGATTATTATGAAGATAGTAGATTTGACGGAGAAGGAGAAAAATAATATTCTGGAAAATATGCTGAAACGCAGCCCGAATCAGTATGACGAGTATCAGTCGAAAGTTGACGATATTCTGGCGCAGGTGAAGGAGCGTGGGGATGAGGCATTGTTTGAATATACGAAAAAATTTGATGGTGCCGTCGTCACGGCAGAGAATATCCGTGTGACACAGGCGGAGATTGATGAGGCATATACGATGGTGGATGGGGAATTTGTGGAGATCATCCGCCGCGCCCTGAAAAATATACGTTCTTATCATGAAAAACAGCTTCGTAACAGTTGGTTTGACAGTAAGCCGGACGGGACGCTGCTGGGGCAGAAGATCACGCCGCTCTCCCGGGCTGGGGTCTATGTGCCGGGTGGAAAGGCGGTATATCCCTCTTCTGTATTAATGAATGTGGTGCCGGCAAAGGTGGCCGGTGTGGAGAAGATTGTAATGACAACACCGCCGTCGTCAGACGGCAAGGTATATCCGGTGACACTTGTAGCCGCCCATGAGGCCGGTGTGGATGAGATATACAAGGTGGGCGGCGCACAGGCTGTGGCAGCGCTGGCCTATGGTACAGAGAGCATTCAGAAGGTGGACAAGATCGTGGGGCCGGGCAATATTTTTGTGGCGCTGGCCAAAA
>CAYYGS010000205.1:0-5019 GCA_964471335.1 uncultured Jutongia sp. | reverse complement strand
TCTGCAGGTACTTGCCCGGCTGGAGGAATTTCATCGTCTGGGGCTGCCGCTTTTGCTGGCGGCGTCCAGAAAGTCAGTGATCGGGCAAACTCTCGACCTGCCGGTGGAGGAACGCGAGGAGGGGACGATTGTGACATCTGTGCTGGCGGGACTCCATGGATACAGCATTGTCCGTGTCCATGATGTACAGAAAAATGTGCGTGCATTAAGGATGTTGGAAAAAATTCAAAAAAATTTGCAGGAATAAATTGACAATTCCTGACAAATCATTTATTATGTAAAAGGTCTGAAGTTCATGTCAGCCAAATGATGTTTCAGAAACTGGAACAGGTTAGAAGCATTGGATTAATTTCGAGGTGTGGCTAAGTTTGGTATAGCGCTGCGTTCGGGACGCAGAGGCCGCAGGTTCAAATCCTGTCACCTCGATTGCACAAGGACAGTATGCAATGCAGGCGAAGAGTCCTTGGCAGGGGCATCCTCGGGGGTTTTGGCCTCCGGGGTTTTCTTTTATTTACGCGAAGGCAAAGTGAGAATATGTCTGTGCTTGCACAAAGACTATCCGAGCGCCAATGCCAACTATGTTGGCTATGCGAATTCGAGTGTTTACGCGAAGTGTGACGCTCGTGGTTTATTTTACTTTAGAAAGGTATGAGGAGATTTTTATGGCTACACTTTATATTCATGTAGGTACCCCCAAAACGGGAACATCCGCGATTCAGTTTTTTTGTAACAGGAACCGTAAGGTTTTAAAGGAAAAGGGGTTTTCTTATCCGCATCTGGGCTTTCAGTTTCCGGGGATCGGTGTGAATAGAAACGGTCATTTTATGAATCGCCGTGAAACGGATGAGAATAAGAAACGTCTCCGTGAGAAGGAAGCGGAAAATATTCAGATCGGGATGGAAAAGCTTCAGAAACAATTTGAGAAGTATCCCAATGTGATTCTTTCAGATGAACAGTTTTGGAATAATAAGGAGATGTCTACCGAAAAGTGGGCAGAGTATCGTCAGAAATTTGCTGATATGGGAGTGGATCTTAAGCTGATCGTCTATCTGAGGCGTCAGGATTTGCTGATTCAGTCATATTGGGCGCAGCAGGTTAAGGAAACAATGACGATGTCCTTTAAGCAGTATATTGATAAGGGAAAATATAATTATTTTAAGCTTGATTATTATAAGAGGCTGAATGAAATGGCGGAGGCCGTTGGCAAGGAGAATATCATTGTCCGTGTCTATGAGAAGCAGCAGTACTACGGCGGGAATATCACGTCGGATTTCCTTCATGTACTCGGACTGGAGCTGACGGAGGAATATGCCAAGCCGGATAATGTAGTCAATACGAGCCTGGAGGGAAGCTGCCTGGAGGTGAAGCGTCTCCTGAATAACAGCCCGATTTATAAGAGCAAGAAGAATTTCCTTGTGCCGTTGTTGACGGAGGTACAGGAAGAGCAGGTGGGACAGGTCGGTTACGATAAGGGGAAATATTTCGCGAGAGAAGATCAGCTGGCATTTCTCAAGCTCTTTGAGGAGGGCAATGCCGCAGTGGCAAGAGAATACCTTGGACGCGAGGATGGGGTTCTCTTCCAGGATGAGGTGAAGACGGCAGAAGAGGGAGAGCAGGCGACAAAATATACGTCCAAGGAGCTTGCGCTTGTTCTTGGAGAGGTTATCGCCAAGCAGCAGCAGATTATCGAGGAGAAGGATGCACAGATTGCAGAGTTTAAAAAGCCGGTAAAGGGTTTGGCCGGTTTGGTAAAAAAGGCTCTTGATAAATCTTAAGAGAAAGCAGAAAGGTGGATGAGACAGATGTTTAAGATTAACGAAAATTATTTAAAGCTGCCGGGAAGTTATCTCTTTTCGACAATTGCCAAAAAGGTGGCGCAGTACAGCGAGGCAAATCCGGATCAGGATATTATCCGGCTCGGAATCGGGGATGTCACACAGCCGCTGGCTCCCGCTGTGATTGAGAGGCTGCACAGTGCAGTCGATGAGATGGCGGATAAAGAAAGTTTCAAGGGATATGCGCCGGATCTGGGATATGAGTTCCTGCGGTCAGTAATTGCAGAGCAGGACTATAAGTCGCGTGGATGTGATATCACGGCAGATGAGATTTTTGTCAGCGATGGCGCCAAGAGTGATTCCGGGAATATTGGAGATATTTTTGCACAGGATAATATTATAGCCGTCTGTGATCCGGTGTACCCGGTATATGTCGATACAAATGCAATGGCGGGCAGGACGGGAACATATAATCCGGAGACGGAGCGCTGGTCAGATGTCATCTATATGCCGTGCACAAAGGAAAATGATTTTGTGCCGGAGCTTCCGGAGAAAACACCGGATATCATATATTTGTGTTTTCCGAATAATCCTACCGGTACGACGCTGACAAAAAGCCAGCTGCAGGTGTGGGTGGATTATGCGTTAAAGGTGGGAGCTGTCATTATCTATGACGCCGCCTATGAGGCCTATATATCCAGCGAAGATGTTCCGCACAGTATTTATGAGTGTGAGGGAGCGAAGGGCTGTGCGATAGAGATTCGCAGCTTTTCCAAGAATGCCGGATTTACAGGGACACGTCTCGGATTTACTGTCGTTCCGAAGGATCTGAAATGCGGCGATGTCATGCTTCACAGCCTTTGGGCAAGACGTCACGGCACGAAATTTAACGGAGCGCCTTATATCATACAGGCGGCAGGAGCCGCTGTCTACAGCGATGAGGGAAGACGGCAGACGGGAGAGCAGATCGCATATTATATGAATAATGCCAAATTGATCCGCGAGGGGCTTTCCGATGCAGGATATGAGGTTTTTGGAGGAAAAGATGCACCGTATATCTGGCTGAAGACGCCGGATAACATGACTTCCTGGGACTTTTTTGACTATCTGTTGGAGCAGTTGAATATTGTAGGGACACCAGGGTCTGGCTTTGGACCAAGCGGTGAGGGATATTTTCGTCTGACCGCGTTCGGAAGCCTGGAGAATACAAAGAAGGCAATGGAACGCATTCGTACAGATAAAAAGCTTTAAGCAGAGCATGAGACGGCTCTCCATCCTGAAGGGTGGAGAGTCTTTGTACCTGTATGGGAAATTGCTCGTAACGTAGTGGAATACAAAAAGGCAAAACGCCGGTTTTGCCTTTTGTATCTGTACAGGAAATTGCTCGTAACAAGAAGTTGTATCATGCGCAGCAAAGGTGGATTTTGTTCATCTTGCAGAAATGAGGTGGAGTATGAAAAGGGTTATAACAGTTTCATTATGTGTAACAATGATTTTATGCAGTGTTCTTCTGCCCGCGGGAAGGGCATACGCCGATGTATCAATTGAGGGGGAGGATGCTTCTTTTGACAGATATATCGCATTCGGCAAAGATCTGAAGGCAGATGAGAAGCGGAAGGTGATGGACAGCATGGGCATTTCCGAGGCAGATCTGGGCAGTTATAAGACGATCGAGATCACAAACCAGGAGGAGCATGAGTATTTGGGAAAATATATTGCATCCTCTGTGATCGGAAGCCGGGCGCTCTCTTCTGTGATGGTGGTCAAGACGGAGAAGGGAAGCGGGATTCAGGTTTCGACTGACAATATCAGTTATTGTACGACAGGTATGTACTGTAATGCGCTGGTGACTGCGGGGCTGGAGGATGCACGGGTCAAGGTGGTCGGGCCGTTTTCGATCTCCGGCACGTCGGCTCTGGTGGGAGCGATGAAGGCATATTCCGTGATGACGGGGGAGGAGATTTCCCAGTCCACAATGGATGCTGCGACAGACGAGCTGGTGACAACGGCAGAACTGGCAGACAGCATCGGGGAGACGGAGAAGGTCGAACAGCTGGTGGCTGCGGTGAAGCAGAAAGTATTTGAGGAGCAGCTGTCTACACCGGCTGATATCCGTGATGCGGTGACGACCTCTGCAAGCGCGTTGGGATTGAATCTGTCAGAGGATGATGTCAATAATATTACCGATATGATGCAGAAGGTGTCAAAGGTCGATGTCGATGTCAATGCCATTAAGGAGCAGGCGTCGGACATTTATAACAAGCTGAAGGATTCGGGGATTGATTTTGACAAGGTGGATACGGAGGGACTGGCAGACAAGGTGGGAAGTTTCTTTGCCAATATTTTCCGCGCAATCAGGGACTTCTTTGCAGGACTGTTTTAATGAAGAATAATCGTACAAAATAATATAAGTAACCCCACGTCTCATTCTTGCACAATAGTAATTTTTTTAGTACAATAGCCTTTGTATGTGTATACAAGGATATGAGGATAAAGAAAGGATTTATATAGTCTTATGAGTGAAGAAATTAAAGTTGTAGTTGATGCTATGGGCGGCGACCTTGCGCCGGAGGTGCCGGTACACGGTGCCGTGAATGCACTGAAGGAATCAGATAAGATTCAGGTCATTCTCGTGGGACGCAAGGCTGAGGTTGAGGCAGAGCTGGCGAAATATGAATATGATCAGGAGCGTATCCGTGTAGTTCATGCAGAGGATGTAATCGGATTTGATGAGCCGCCGGTAATGGCGGTTCGTAAGAAGAAGGATTCTTCGATCGTAGTCGGAATGAATCTGATTAAGAAAGGGGAGGCAGATGCCTTTGTCTCTGCCGGGAGTACCGGGGCGATTCTGGTGGGAGGCCAGATGGTAGTCGGAAGAATCAAGGGAGTGGAGAGAGCGCCGTTAGCGCCGCTGATTCCGACGACAGAGGGAGTGTCTCTTCTGATCGACTGCGGGGCAAATGTAGATGCGAGACCTTCTCATCTTGTGCAGTTTGCACAGATCGGTTCGATTTACATGAAGAATATCGTAGGCTGTGATAATCCACGCGTTGCCATCGTGAATATTGGAGCAGAGGAAGAAAAAGGGAATGCATTGGTGAAGGAAACATATCCTTTATTAAAGGAATGCAGCGATATTAATTTTGTAGGCAGCATTGAGGCGAGGGATATACCGAAGGGCGCGGCTGATGTGATCGTCTGTGAGGCCTTCGTGGGAAATGTCATATTGAAGTTGTATGAGGGC
>CAYYGS010000204.1:0-5023 GCA_964471335.1 uncultured Jutongia sp. | reverse complement strand
AAGTTTGCAACACCACATATTGTGTTCGGTTGGTGCGAAGCACCCTTTTGACCCCGGCATCATAATATCTAGGAGATATATCTCAGTATAGCAAAGATTCCAGTGCATGTACCGTATCACACTGAAATCTCTTCTCAAATGCATAGTATATTTCTATTCTAACGGTTTTTCCAAAAATTACAAGAGGAACCTTAGATAAAATTCTGAACCTTTTATTAATTTTTTTTGAATAGCACAATTCCTGCAATAAACAATCCTGTCCCGACAAGCTTTAACCAGTCAAAGCCTGCTTTTTCCACGCCGAACCATCCGAAAACTTCAATAAGGTACGCAAAAAGCACCTGGGCTGCCACAATCAGCATGACTGCCTTGGCCGGTCCCAGATGATTCATGCCGACAATCACAGTATACGTTATAAATGCGCCAATCACTCCACCCAGAAGCATATAACGCGGATGTACGCGCATCAGGCCGCCAATCTGACCCTCGCGTCCTGTTACAAACCATGCAATGACACAGACAATGAGCGCTGTAAGCTGCACAAAGCCGGCCGATATCCAAATGCTTGTCTGCTTTGTGACTTCTGTATTAAAGACTCCCTGTACACTCATCAGAACACCAGAAATAAAAGATATGATCGCTCCCCACATAATTTTCCGTCCCTTTCATAATTCTCATTGATATGATGTCCCGGTAATAGAAAAATATACATTGAAATCAACCCAAAAAGTGCCGGCCAAAGTGTATTAGCCGGCACAGAAAAATCGTTCCATTATTATGAATTTATAAAGAATGTGTCAGAGTACCTTGCGCAAAATCTGGCACATCTCGTCGATATGCTCTTTTTCCGCAATCAGCGGCGGCACAACCCGAATGATATCGGCGCCTGCAGCAATCAGTATTAGTCCCTTTTCTCTTGCCTTCGCAAGGATCTCTCCCGCCGGAACTGTAAGCTGTATCCCCTGCATGAAGCCCATACCCCGTATCTCCTCCACGCTGTCAAATTCGTCTCTCAGCTTTTCCAACTCTGCCGTCAGATAGGGAGTCAGCTCCCGTACATGCTGAAGTATTCCCTGCTCCTCAAAGATTTCAAACACTTTAGAAGCCGCTGCCGTCGCCAGCGGATTACCGCCGTACGTCGTTCCGTGGTCTCCCGGCACCATAGCCGCCGCCACCTCTTCGCGCGCTGCGAAGGCTCCGATTGGAACGCCGCAGCCGAGCGCCTTAGCCGATGTCATAATATCCGGCTTGATTCCATAATTCTCATAAGCAAACATCTTTCCCGTCCGTCCCATGCCGCACTGGATCTCATCCAGGATCAATAGGATATCCCTCTCATCACACAGGGCGCGGAGTCCTGTCATAAATTCCTGTGTTGCTGGGTGTATTCCACCCTCACCCTGCAGCGTCTCTAATATGATAGCACAGGTATCCTTTGTCACAAGTGACTTCACGCTGTCAAGGTCATTGTATTTTGCAAAGCTTACACCGCCAACCAACGGTTCAAAAGGATCCCGATAATGCTTTGTCCCTGTAACAGACAGAGCTCCCATGCTGCGTCCATGGAAGGAATGCTCCATCGCAATGATCTCTCCCCCGCTCTTGGGATCCTTATTCCTTGCATACTTTCTGGCTAGCTTTAAAGCTCCCTCGACCGCCTCGGTACCACTGTTTGTAAAAAACACACGATCCATACCGCTTGCCTTGGCTAAAGCATTTGCCGCCTGTATTCCCGGCTCTGTATAATAAAGATTTGACACATGAATCAGAGTCTCTGCCTGCTCCTGTATTGCCTGTACAAGCCCCGGATAACCATAACCAAGCGCCGATACTGCAATGCCTGCACCCATATCAAGATATTTCTTTCCCGCATCATCATAGAGATACATTCCCTCTCCACGCACAAAGGTAACATTTCGTTCATAGACATGTATCAAATGGCGGTCTGCCTTTTTAATATCCATAACTCCTCCTTCCCTCTATTCGTCCAGCGAAAAACCAATTCCTAAATCTTCTTCATCCTCATCATCATCCTCATCTGTACTATTCAGATCTATACTAATTCCCGATAAATGTGTGCCGCTCTGACCAACCTCTGCATCATCAAAATTCAGACCGAGATTGTTCTCTCCAAACTCTGGTTCCTCCGTATCTATATCGATACCCATTTCGTTAAAATTAATATCCAGACCAGCTCCTATATCATCCATACTTTATCTTCTCCTTTCTGTACTTAACCCGTTTTCTCATTATCATATAAGTCCCCATCAGAATCAATAATTGCAGTACCAATACCGCGTTTCGTGAAAAACTCCAACAGCAGACAATGTTCAATCCTGCCGTCTACGATATGTACCCTGCCAACACCAGCCTTCACTGCTGCTACGCAATTATTGACCTTAGGAAGCATGCCGCCGTTGATCGTTCCATCACCTACCATCGCAGCCGCTTGTTCCAAATTCATCACAGAGATCAGGCTCGACGGATCCTCTGGATCGCGGTAAACACCCTCAACGTCTGTCAAAAAGGCAAGCTTCTCCGCCCCCAGAGCCGACGCGATCGCACATGCTGCATCATCCGCATTGATATTGTATGTCTCCCCATCTTCTCCGAGGCCGATCGGCGCAATCACCGGAATAAAATCATTGGCCAGCAGCGTTTCAACAATCAAAGTATCCACCCTGTGCACATCGCCGACATAACCGATATCCTTCCCTTTCGGCATCTTTTTCTCCACCTTCATCAGGCCGCCGTCCTTGCCGGAAATACCAACAGCCTTCACGCCCAGCTTCTCCAGCATCTGCACCAGATATTTATTCACACGGTTTAAGACCATCTCTGCAATCTCCATGGTCTCCTTGTCCGTCTTACGCAGTCCCTCTATAAATTCTGTCTCCTTACCTACACGGTCGATCCACCGGCTGATATCCTTGCCGCCGCCATGCACAATGATCGGCTGCATGCCAACCAGCTTAAGCAGCGCCACATCCTTAATCACACTCTCCTCCAGCTGTTTATCCAGCATCGCACTGCCGCCATATTTTACGACCACAATCTTATTATTAAAATCCCGGATGTAGGGAAGCGCCTCAATCAGGGTCTCCGCCTTCTCCAAAATCGTATTCATATATTTTCGTTTTTCCTCTGAACTCATTTACTCACTCTCTTTCTCCACTATATGTTATGATGCCAGGGTCAAAAGCCCCTTCGGGGCAAAACCGACACAAACATGTGTGTTTGCAAGCAAGTTTGCAACACCACATATTGTGTTCGGTTGGTGCGAAGCACCCTTTTGACCCCAGCATCATGTTATGGGAATACCGGCACAAGCTCCAGTCCTGTCTTCTCCTCCAGTCCAAACATCAAATTCATATTCTGCACTGCCTGTCCCGCCGCTCCCTTCACTATATTATCTATTGCGCCCATCATAATGATGCGGTGCGTCCTCTCATCAATGCGGAAATTCACATCAACAAAATTACTTCCACTCACCCAGCGTGTTTCCGGTGGAACATCACGCTTCAGCACACGTACAAAATACTCCTCCGAATAGCATTCATCATACAGCGCCTTTACATCCTCATAGGAAACATCCTTTGTCAGAGAAGCGTAAGCAGTCACCAGAATTCCCCTGTTCATCGGGACGAGATGTGGTGTGAAATTCACCGTCACATCCCTGCCGACGGCATAGCTCAGCTGATCTTCAATCTCCGGCGTATGCCTGTGGACTGTCACTCCATATGCCTTGATATTTTCATTCACCTCACAAAAGAGATTATTCACCTTTGCTCCTCTTCCGGCTCCCGATGTACCCGATTTTGCATCAATAATCACGGTGTCCATATCAATGACTCCCGCTTTGGCAAGCGGGTAGATCGACAAGACAGAACATGTAGGGAAACAGCCGGGATTTGCAAGCAGCCTTGCCCCCCTGATATCCTCCCGGTTAATCTCACACAGTCCGTAAACGGCTTCCCTTACAAACTCCGGACTCTGGTGGGTAATGCCATACCATTTTTCATATTTCGGAACATCCTGAATCCTAAAATCAGCACTCAGATCTATCACCTTTGTCCTTGACAAAATATCTTCATTCACAAGAGAAGAACATAATCCCTGCGGCGTCGCCGTAAAAATCACGTCTGCCTGCTCTGCCAGGGCCTGCATATCCTCTCCTCTGCACTGCGCATCCGTCAACTGTACCATGTTGCCGAACACATCACTATATTTCTGATCTATGTAAGAACGGGAGCCATACCAGACAATCTCTGCCTCAGGATGGCGCAGTAAAATGCGCACAAGCTCCTGCCCCGCATAGCCTGTCGAACCAATAATACCCACTTTTATCATAACAAACCTCATTTCATCTTATAAACACCAAACCTTTTTATGATAAATATTTCTTTACGCTCACGAGCTTCACACACAGCACAAAAATCTCTGCCGCCTGCTGCATCTCCTCCGGCGTCGGAAATGTCGGCGCGATACGTATATTGGAATCCTCCGGATCCTTTCCATATGGGAAGGTCGCGCCGGCGCCTGTCATCACGACACCCAGCTCCTTACACATTGATACAATGTCCTTCGCACAACCGGGAAGAGAATCAAAGGAGATAAAATACCCTCCTCTCGGCTTGATCCAGCTGCCAATCTCCAGACCGCCAAGCTCTCTCTCCAGAGTGTCAAGCACCGCTTCAAATTTGGGCCGGAGCAGCTCAGCATGGCGCTTCATATGCTCCTGCAGGCCATTAATATCCTTAAAGAACCGGGAATGACGCAGCTGATTGATCTTGTCATGCCCGATTGTCTGAACCGACATCTGCTCCTTGATATGTTCAATATTATTCTGTGAAGATGCGATCGCCGAGATGCCCGAACCCGGAAAGCTGATCTTTGATGTTGACGCAAAAATATACACCATATCCGGATTGCCCGCTCTTTCGCATTCGTCCAGAATATTTAATATCTCATCATGAATATCGTCATACAAATGATGGATACAGTATGCATTGTCCCAGAAAAT
>CAYYGS010000203.1:0-5031 GCA_964471335.1 uncultured Jutongia sp. | reverse complement strand
ACACATGTGGGAAGGGATGTGAAGGCAGATCCCCTGCGAGAGGAATGCGACAGTGTGAGCCTGGCCTGTGGCGCATCAAATCCCAGAGATACTTCTGTCAAGGGACGCGAAGCAGAAGGAATCTATTTTGCTGTTGATTTCCTCACACGTTCCACCAGGCATGTGCTGACCGGCAAGAAGGAAGGCTGGATTGACACGAAGGGTAAGCGTGTTGTGGTGATCGGCGGCGGCGATACCGGAAATGACTGTGTAGGTACGGCAGTGCGCCAGGGGGCAAAATCGGTGGTGCAGATCGAGATGATGCCGAAGCTGCCGGATGAGAGGGCACAGAATAATCCGTGGCCGGAGTGGCCGAGAGTGTGTAAAACGGATTACGGACAGGAGGAAGCGATTGCTGTCTTCGGGAAGGATCCGCGTGTTTATCAGGAAACGGTCAAGGAATTTATTGCCGATAAGTCCGGTAAGCTGAAAAAGATAAAACTTGTGAAACTGGAGCCGAAAGAGGATCCTAACACCGGACGGATGAATATGACAGAGATTGCGGGAAGCGAATATGAGATGCCGGCAGATATTGTGTTGATTGCTGCAGGTTTCCTGGGAGCACAGGATTATGTGGCAAAGGCTTTTGGAGTGAAGCTGACGGAGAGGACAAATGTGGAAACGGCCGCTGGCAGCTACAGGACAAATGTGGAAAATGTCTTTACGGCAGGAGATATGCATCGTGGACAATCTTTAGTTGTGTGGGGCATCCATGAGGGCCGTGAGGCGGCCAGAGAGGTTGACCGCTATCTTATGGGATATACAAATTTAGACTGAAAAATGGAGATTTTAGGAAAGGGAATGCGTCAGCATTCCCTTTTTTGATTTTGTTTTAATCTGTTTTTAATCTTATTCGTACAGTATTATAATTAATTTTATAATGACATTAATTTGCCATAAAAATAAGGTACAACATAGGAAGAAGGTTATACCAATATATGCCAGATGTACGAATAAAAAAAGATGGTCCGTCTGCTTGTCAGGGTCAAGAAGGAGGAACAAGTAGTGCGCATATTAGTTGTGGAAGATGAGAAAGATATAAGAGAAGACATTATCAAAAGGCTGGAAGGGGAAAAATATCGGGTAGATGCCTGCTCAGACGGTTATACAGCAATTGATTATCTGCTGCTGGCGGAATATGACGGCGTGCTTATGGATATGACGCTTCCGGGTAAGAGCGGTCTGGAGGTTTTAAAAGAGATTCGCAGCAGGAATATACAGACGCCGGTTATGTTTCTGACGGCACGCGACGATGTAGAGGATATCGTGCAGGGGTTAGATGCCGGAGCAGACGAATATGTGATCAAACCGTTTCGTTTTCCGGAACTAATGGCCAGGGTGCGCGCATTAGTCAGGAAGAGGGACGGGGTGCGGGAAAATATTTACCGGTGTGCCGATCTGGAAATAAATGTAAATGAGCAGACTGTGCGGCGGGGCGGCAGACGGATCGAACTTTCGCCGAAGGAATATTCTATGCTGTTGTATATGATAAGGAATCAGAATATTGTTCTGACCAGGGAACAGTTGGAGGCAAATAACTGGGATTTTCGGAGAGAATATACTTCCAATGTGGTAGATGTGTACATCCGTTATTTGCGTAAGAAGATAGATAAGGACTTTGAACAGAAGCTGATTCATACGATTCGTGGAGTAGGATATGTGCTGAAGGCTGATACGGATCGGCATGAAATATTACAGAAATGACATACCATTTTAATGAAACTCTCATTTGTTTTGGAAATAATGGTGACATAATGATAAGCAGGCAAGCAGGATTCCTATATTTGTATGGAGGACAGACATGAAAGACACGAGTGAGAGTAAGAGATGTATTTATCTTCATATCGGAATGCCAAAGACAGGATCGACCTCTTTGCAGATCTTTCTGCAGGAGAACAGGGAGATATTGAAGAGTAAGGGGTATACGTATCCTGTGATACCGCTTCATTATCCGGCGATTTCGGATATGCGGAATGGTCATTTTCTGGTGGGAGAGGCCTTTTCGCGGGAAGGAGAAGCTGATCCGGAACGGACAGCAGAGTGGAGGGCGGAGGCCTTTCGTCTTCTGCGGGAAGAATTGGAGAAATATCCTCATCTGATTCTCAGTGACGAGGGAATCTGGAATTCTATCAAGATCAGGGAAAAAGGGGCTTTGGCTCTTCTGCGTCAGTTTTGTGAGCAAAATCAATGTGAGTGGAAAGTTATCATATATCTGAGACGGCAGGACAGCTTTTTGGAATCCTATTGGAAACAGAAGATCCGGCGCCGCGGATCGACGAAAAGCTGGGAAGAGCTGCTGCGCCGTCCTCCGTCGTATCTGGTGCTTGATTATTATACGCATTTGTGTGAGATTGCGAAGATCGTGGGAAAGGAAAATCTGATCGTGCATCGGTATGGGAGCGAATATTTCGGCGGGACGGATGGAACGATTTTTTCCGATTTCCTACATGCGATAGGGCTTGTGCTGACGGATGAATATAAGCCTTTAGAAAAGCAGGCGAATGTCAGCCTGAATAATAATTATGCAGAGATTAAGCGTATATTAAATTTTCTCCTGTCGGAAGAGAAAGGGGAACGGGAACGGCAGGAGAAGTGGATGGAGATGCTCGTGCTGGAATGCTCTGCATCAGAAAAAACAGCCTATCAGAGTTCTTTATTTTCGCAGGAAGAGCGGCAAAGCTTTTTGGAGAAATACAGGGAATCGAATGATAGGACTGCACAGGAATTTCTGGGGCAGGAGAGACTCTTTTCAGAGGAATTAGAGGGATTGCCAAAATGGAGTCAGGATAACCCGCAGCAATACGAAGATACTTTATATTTTGTTGGAAAGGCACTGCTTCGGCAGAGACAGGAAACAGAGGCGCTTAAGAAGCAACTGCAGATGATGAAGTCGCCGGGACTGGCTGTCAGGATTGGCAGAAAATGCAAGCAATTCTTTTGTCCTCCTCACCAATCATAGTGTTGGGTTGTTATATATATTTAATCGAAAAATATTGGACGGAATCCGTTCAATATTTTTTTGCCTGATTAGGAAGCATGGATTTCCTTTGTAAAAACTTGACAGATATCTTTCGAATAGAGTAAAATTTTAATGTTATTAGCTGATACATATGTAAAAAGGAAGGAGAAAGGAAATGAAGGGAAAAAGAGCGTCTCGCGTTCTTGCTTATGCCTTGACAGCAGCGATGTTAGCATCGTCTTTTACAGCGGTTCCGAAAGCTTCTGCGGCATCCGGCAAGTACGTCAAATCTTTGAAAGTGAAAAAAAAGGTTACGGTTTCTGTTAGTTCAAAGGTTACTGTAAAGCCGGTGGTAAAGGTGGCAAACAAGGCAACTAAAATGCTGACGGTTAAGGTAAAGAATAAGAAACTGGTAAAGGTAGCATATTCTGCGAAAAAACAGGTGATTACGATCACAGGTAAAAAGATCGGTAAGACAACAGTGACAGTTACAACGAAAGGGAAAAATAATAAGGGAAAGAAGCTGAGTGCTAAGATTACGGTCAATGTCACTGCAGGTAAGAGTGGGAAGGTAACGTCCTCTCCGGCCGCATCGACGGCAGTGCCGGTATCGACAGCACCTGTAACAACAGCACCCGTAACGACAACTTCTGCAGTATCGGCACAGACAACAGCGCCGGTCAGCTCAGCAGATGTCATAATTATTCCATCTCCGGCACCGACAGCAACAGCAACACATTATGATGCAGTCAATGTGAAAGGGAATGTAGTGGATGTTTATGCACAGAATGGCATTTATTCTGTGGATGATTTAGGTGATTACAGTTCTGCCCAAAGCCGTACGAAGACAGTCAGGACAATGAAGCGTTTGAAGGGTGCAGAGGCTGAAGAACAGGAAAACTCCGATTCAGGGGATCAGGAGAAGCCAGAAGAGACTAAGAGTGACAATGTTCAAGATGCGAAGGTATATCTGATTCCTGATGCTGATGATCAACTGGATGTCAACAATCTTCCGGAGGATGCAATTGAGACTGTCACGGATGCAAACGGCGATTACCAGTTTGAACAGGTTTCATGCGGAGATTACTGCCTGGTGATTCAGAAGGAAAAGTATAAGACGGCGGTTCAGTATATTACATTGGGAAGTCTTCAGCCTGATTATCAGGTGGAATCAATGTATGTTCTGGATGAGACAATTGCTGCGGCGGTTCAGGGGCGGATCACAGGTAAGATTGTAGATGCGACAAATAAGGAACCAATCAAAGGACTTACGGTAGAGCTGCGCCATAACAAGGGGAATACGTTCGGAACTGCCTATATGACGACAACGACAGACGCCGACGGTGTTTACACGTTTGGAAGTGATGAGGAGCTGCTGGAGGCAGATCAGTACACAGTTTATGTTAAGGATGAGAGAGAACTTGAGTCTGAGGATGACCGTCATTATATTTCTAATATTATGAATACCTGTGTATTTAACAATACTCCTACCTCTTTGGATATTGCTATGACAAAACCGCTAAGTGCATCTGATGGCGCAGGGATTCGTTTCGTCCTGCAGTGGGGCAGTGAAGGCCAGGATGGTGTTCCGGCTGATGTGGATTCTCATTTATATGGTCCCAGAGCAGTGCCGGCTGGTGATTACGAGGGCGACTTATTCCATGTATATTTTGGATCGAGAAATTATGGTGTAGGTGATGCGGTATGTGCCAATCTGGATGTAGATGATATGGATTATGAGGGACCGGAAACGATCACACTGACAAAAGAAAGCGATGGTATTTACTATTATTATGTATATAATTATAGTGGGACGGAATCGTTGGCGATGTCAAAGGCAACCGTCAAGGTATATGTCGGTGACAGCTTACAACCATTGACGGTATATAATGTTCCATCCAGCAATGGGAATGAATTGTGGTGGAAAGTCTGCAGCTATAATTCCAGGACGCATGAGTTGATCAGTTATAACGTGCTGGAGAAGGAAAATTCGTTAGATGATTCGAATCCGCATGGATACTATCTGGGATATG
>CAYYGS010000202.1:0-5032 GCA_964471335.1 uncultured Jutongia sp. | reverse complement strand
TTCATATAAACAGCTTTAATTCTAACATCATTTTTCGCAACCTCTAAAATAAGGTCGTACATTTCGTTTTCTGATCTCATGTCTACACCTCCGTTATTGCTTCCATTGCAATTTTCATAGCTACTGCAAAAAAATCATTTCCCCAATTTCGTGTATCGTGTGCATCAACATCTGCCAGAGAATCTGCAGTAAAAAGTACTTGTCCAAATAGGACACCTCTCATTTTTGCACACGAAGCCATAGATGCACATTCCATTTCTACAACAGAATATCCTTCTGATTTTCGATACTGAACCATTTCTTTAGTCTCTCGATAAAAGCCATCTGTTGTCCATGTTTTACAGGTTCTATAACTTAATCCCGCATTCTCTAATGCTCTACATATTGCTTTGATTGGAACAGCATCTAATTCAATTTCTCGTGATGGCGGCAAATAATGATATGATGTTCCTTCCTGTCTAAGTGCTGCTGTAGGAACAAAAAACGAGCCTTCGGTATCTTCAATTAAAGCCCCACAACATCCTGCAGCTATTATTTCTTTCACACCTCCTGCAATTAACTGCTCCATAATCTGTACAGCACCTGCTCCACCAAGAGGTGCCTGTACGAATGCAATATCTACACGATTAATTTTTGTTTTATAGACACAAAATTCCTTCGTAATACTTACAAATTTTCCAACAATCTCACATTCATTTTCAGCTACAAAATCATCTATTTCAACCCCCATAAAAAGCATAATGGCTTTCTGTGGGAAATTAAAATCAGAATGATATTCCGGCATTATAACTGCACTTTGTTCTGTATCAAATTCTAATATTGGTATTTCATTTTTGAGCACTGTCATATCAATTTTCCTTTTCTAACACACACTCTGTTAGATTATAGTATAATTTTCTATTATATCACTAAATTACTAAATTGACAATCCATTATTGGGCTGATAGAATAGGTGAAAAGACGAAGGAGGATATGTATATGTCAGCATGTGTTATGCGCTTAAGGTAAGAACGGCAATAAGAAGACAGCCTGAGTAAAGCCAGGTTCTTTTTTGCGTACTTAAGTGTAGAACAATGCGGCAGATCACTGATTTACTTTTCGTTTGTCGGTGTTTTTGTGTTATCTTCTTATGTGCAGGCAGGAGAATCTGGTTTAAACCAATCCCCTGTTTTTTTATTGCCATTTTTGATGCAAGAAAAAAACAGGAGGAAACACATGTCTGAAAAATATAAAAAGAATAAAAGAAAAGATTCTCATTTACAGAAAATATACTGGTCACAAAATTTTTTAACCAGCAGGAGGCTTTTAGAGAGAATCGTCAGGAAAAGCACCATAACCGGGAACGATGTCGTATTAGAAATTGGTACTGGAAAAGGGCATCTGACAGAAGTACTTTGCAAAAAGGCAAATTTTGTATACTCAGTGGAAATCGACAGGAAACTATACGAGCACGCAAAAGATCGGCTGAAAAATGTAAATAACTTAAAGATAATATGTAATGATTTTATGAAGTATCATCTGCCAAAGAAGGGAAATTACAAGGTATTTGCCAATATCCCTTATTATCTGACAACTAAAATTGTAAGAAAACTTACAGAAGCCGCTCACCCACCCTCTGAAATCTGGCTTGTGATGGAAAAGGGTGCATCAAAAAGATTTTTGGGCATACCGACAGAAACGAAATATTCCTTGTCGCTAAAACGAAGATGGAAATTGGATATTGTTTATTATTTTAATAAAGAAGACTTCCATCCGAAACCTTCCGTAGATTCCGTGTTACTACATTTTTCATTAAAAGAAGATTAGGGTCTGTCTTTCGGATTATGTATTATTATCATATTCTGAAAGAAAATAGCAATGAAAGAAAAATGCTTAAAATCATGTTTTAAATGATCCTAAGCATTTTTCTTTTTGTAAAATATCCAAAAATTCCCTAGCCGTAACAATAAACGGTTTCTGAGGAAAATGTTTCAGATTGCCAGTTACCAAATGAGCATCGTTGTTCCGCTTTTCCATGACAACCTCATAAAACGGCAAATCTTTCTTATCGAGCAGATTTTCGCCCGTGGGTGTAGGGATGGTATATTCTCCACAGTCCGTGATGGTATCAATCAATATACCGACTGTTTCCTCAGAAAAATGAAATTTTTCTCTACGAAGAACCTCATTATACTCATTCAATATTTCATCACTAAACAGCGGAATGAAATCACCATCATATAATCGATTGATAACTTGGACTGTGGCAGCATCATCATGACTTGACAGCAATGCAGATACCAAAACATTTGTGTCAATGACCGCGTAATAAGCCATTATTCCCCCTCTCCATAACGTGTCTTGCGGATTTCATCGTTGATTTCTTCCAGAGGAAAATCCTGTATCCCATTTTGCCGTGCTTCTTCCCGGAGTGCCAGAAAAGCATTTCTCCCTTGTTCCCTGCTATTTACCCGTGTATCAGCCTGTATTTCAAAAGGAATTTTCCGCTCACGGACAACTGCACGGGCAAATACATTGAATGCCGTTGTGGCGTTCATACCAAACTCCGCACACAAAGAATCAAACTGGCGTTTGAGGCTTTCATCCATGCGAATACTAAAAGTAGCCTGAGCCATAGAATTGTCCTCCTCTCCCTAAAACATATCATCAGGTTTTGTTAAGTTAAGTATACGCATTTTTTGACAAATAGTCAATATTAAGAACCTGATAGGTTCGAATTTATATAAATTATCACTCCATCTCCTCCGCTCCCGGATAGGACGCAATCGCTCCGGCGCGCATCACGCTTTTTGCACAATAGCGGTTGGAAAATTCCAGATAACGCTCCAAAGTATTCTGCGGCAGTCCGGACAAATCACTGCGCCGCACTCCGTCCCGTGCGAGCTGATAGAGAAAAGAGCCGATAAAGGCATCCCCTGCCCCCGTCGTGTCCTTCGCCCCCTTTGACTGTCCCGGCGACTGCGCATGGGCAAATCTTGTAAATGCCTGCGCTCCCTTACTTCCCTCTGTATAAAGGATCAGCTCAACATTTCCCTGAAAGAGTTTCTGCACGGAATCCTCAATCTCCGCACAACCCGTCAGGAATACTAACTCCTCATCCGAAATTTTCAATACATTTGCCAACGGCAAAAATTCCTCCACCGCGTTCTTCAGATCCTGGCTGTCCTTCCAAAGCGCAAAGCGCAGATTTGGGTCAAAACTGATGATGCAGCCTCTCTCCCGTGCGTACTCAATCGCCTTCCTATGTGCCTCCTTTATCGGAAAATCGCCTAATGAAACCGAGCAGAAATGAAGCACGTCGGCATCATCGAACCATTCCGGCTGAATATGCTCCGGCGCAAGCAGCATATCCGCACCCGGATTCCGGTAAAAGGAAAACTCCCTGTCACCATCCTCCTGCAGAGCCACGAAGGCCAGCGAAGTATTTGCTTCCTCCGTTCTTCGAATATGGTCACAGCCGATGCCAAATGTCTGAAACTCCTCCACGATTTTATCTCCAAAGGGATCCATGCCCAGCTGTGTAATCATCTGAGAGTGCTGACCCATTTTAGCAAATACACCGCACACATTTGCCGGAGCGCCCCCTACCTTTGGCGCAAAGCTCTCTACCTGCCGGATCGGGCAACCGCTCTGACCCGGAATAAAATCAATTAATGCCTCCCCAATCGCTACCAATTTACTCATCTGAATCCTCCTTTTCTAAATTTTGACTGAACTGCAGGCCTGATAATTCCTTTGTAGACAACTTATATAAAAAAGTTCCCCGCACTGTTACGCCTTCCTTTGTATCGGCTGCAAAGGTCACCTTCAGAGTATCCTCCCCGGAAATCTCCATCAGACGGTAGACCACTGCATCCTCCTCATCAAAAGTAATATCCTTCCCATTGTATTTATCAAAAATCTCCTGTAAGACGCGGTTGCCGTCCTCCTGTCGGTAACATGCCTTCCGTGACTCCATATCATATAACACGAAACTGCCGCCCGATTCGCCATTATACGACAGTACGGCAAAGCGTTCCTCCTCCCCATCTGTCTGCGCCCACTGCAGCTCCCGAAAATATCCATCTACATTTTTCCATCTCTTCGTATCAGAAGCACGCTCCACACCGCGGGGATTCAGACTGACCTCCTGAATAACCTGGCCTCCCGTATCATCCGCCACAGCCTCCACCTGCATCACAATCTTATCCTTTCCATTTTTGAGTGTATGGGTAAACTCTTCCCCACTGGACACTCCTCCCTGACGATATCTCCTCGCCTGCAGCTCCGCTTCCGTCATCGCCTGCGGAAGATATCGTTTCTTCTCCTCATCCCAGACATAATATAATGTCCTCTTGTTCGCTGTCGTCTGAATGACACCTCCCAGACCTTCCATCGCAGACAAACTCATTGATCCCGCCTGAAACGATGTGACATCCGACACATAAACCGGATCGCTGATTACTCGAAGCGCTTTATCTTCTATGTTAATCACATAGTATTCCTGTACTGTCACATTCCTTTCCCCCGTTTTGCGGAATGGAACTGTTGTCGTATCGCTTCCACCTGCCGTCCCGGAACTACTGGCGGCAGGCATCTCATTCTCCGCAGAATCTCCATCCACAGCCGCATCACCTCTGATAGAATCACCAGAAGCTGCAGAAGACACATCCAGGTCGGAGGATCTCACCTGTACCTGCTGTCCCAGCGTAACCTCCATCACACCATCCTCGTTATAATCTTCCACAGCCAGCTCTGTATTTTCATCAAACTGCTGCGCCCTCTGCTCTGTAAATACTGTTGACAAAAGCAGACTTGCCGGCGAGTTTTCCTTCTCATCACGCATCCGCAGGATACATTGTCCCTGATATCCCTGACCGCTCTGATATGTTCCCTGTGTCATCACCAGTTCCAAACGGATCGGCGTTCCATCCGGCAACTCCGTATCACAGGCGGTAATCACTTCATTCGTAACACCCCGTTTTCCACTCTCATAAAACAGAGCCTCTTCCCCCATCTCTGCCCCTGCCGACCAGGAGCCGCCATTCCACGC
>CAYYGS010000201.1:0-5034 GCA_964471335.1 uncultured Jutongia sp. | reverse complement strand
TCCGGGAGGATTCAGATTATCGGCCATGTAGAGCATACGTTTTTGGAGCAGAAGGGGATGGAGTATACACTGGATGTTATGGGAAAGATCATGGCTGGCAGTGAGGAACATCAGAAGCCGCCCTGTATTGTCTTTTGCCGTGACTTCTTCGTAGAACCGGAGCTTATCGACCTGGCGAACCAGCATCAGGTGCCTCTGCTGAGTACCAGTAAGGAGACCAATTCCTTTATGGCGGATCTGATCCGCTGGCTCAATACCGTATTGGCGCCGCGCTGCACCGTTCACGGAGTGCTTGTCGATATCTATGGTGAGGGAGTGCTGATTATGGGTGAGAGCGGTATCGGTAAATCTGAGGTAGCGCTGGAACTGATTCACAGAGGTCATCGTCTTGTATCGGACGATGTGGTTGAGATACGCAGAGTAAGTGATGCATCCCTGATTGGCAGCGCGCCGGACATTACAAGGCATTTTATTGAGTTACGCGGAATCGGGATTATTGACGCCAAGACATTATTTGGTGTCGAGAGCGTAAAGAATGAGCAGGAAATCAATCTGGTCATTCGTTTGGAGGAGTATAATAAGAATCAGGAATATGATCGATTGGGACTGGAAGAAAATCACATCGAATTTTTGGGTAATCAGGTCGTATGCCATGCGATTCCTATTCGGCCGGGTAGAAATGTAGCAATCATCTGTGAATCGGCAGCAGTCAATTACCGACAGAAGAAGATGGGTTACAATGCCGCGCTGGAATTATATAACCGTGTTACAAGCAACATAGCAGAGAAAAATGGTCAATAGAGCGTGAAAGAAAGCGCAGAAATGGAGTAAAAATGAAATTTATAAAAGCAGATGAGCTGAAAACAGGTATGCGTCTGGCAAAGCCGATTTATAACAGAGACGGCGTAATGCTGTATGAGAGAGATTCCAAGCTGACAAGACAAGGTATTGTGAGTATTCAGAATTTTGGTTTGATTGGAGTTTATATTCTGGAAGCGGCAGAGCCCGTGCCGCCGATGTCTCAGGAAGATATAGAGTTCGAACGCTTTCAGACGATGGCAGTGTTCAATATCCGTGAGATACTGGATGCGATAAGTAAGCAGAAGGAAGCAAAGGGAATGTATCAGTTTGCCAACCAGATTATCAAGAAATACGGCAATCTTAATCACCGCATTAACTTTGTGCAGAATCTGAGAAGCACAGAAGACTATGTGTATAAGCATTCTGTCAATATGGCGATACTGGCAGCGCTGATGTCCCATCGGATGAATATGGAATTTAAACAGCAGCTGGATGCCGTGGTAACAGCGATACTTCATGATATTGGAAATCTTCTCCTGCCGGTACATATCCGCCGCAAGAAGAAGAGTGAGATCACGGAGGAGGATGAGAAGAAGATCCGTACGTATCACTTTGCAGCAGCACAGCTGGTAGAGAATGATTATGATATGGATACAGAGATCAAGAGGACGGTCAGAGGTATGATCCATGATTTATATATGCCGGATGACGATTCGATACCAAGACTGAATTCGCCGATGATGGATATGTTAATGGTGGCATATACCTTTGATGTAATGACAGCTATGAATTATGAGGAGGAGCCGGCATCAGAGATTGCAGCGCTCCGCTATCTGCTGAAGGAGGAAAACGGCTTCAATCAGAATGCTGTGGAGGCACTGGTAGAGAGTATCAACATTCTGCAGCCGGGTGTATGCGTTGAGTTGACGAATGGCGACAAGGGCCTCGTTGTTAAGGGAAATGATGACAGCGTGTTGGCGCCGATGATCCTCTCCTTCAAAGACAACATGATATATAATATGGCAGATCCGAATGTGACGAGTCAGGTACAGATCAAGGATATTATGCGTACGATGGATAACAGGCATGTGGTAGATAAGGATATGCTGAATAAATATAAGGGCGATACGGTTCATATCGGAGAGCGGCGCGCCAACAAATCGTACTGATATAGAAGCGTGATGCTCGTGGTTTATCCTGCATAGTTATATAGAGGGATGAGAAATGGGGGATTCCTGTGTTTATTATAGTGGGCTTGGGCAATCCGGAAAGAAGGTATGATGGTACCAGGCATAATATTGGATTTTCTGCAGTGACTGTGCTGGCGGATATTTATGATATTTCCATGGATTTCAGAAAGCATAAGGCCGTCTGCGGGAAGGGCTATATAGAAGGGCAGAAGGTGCTTCTGGCCATACCGCAGACATATATGAACCTTAGTGGAGAAAGTATCCGGGAATTGGTAGATTACTATAAGATTGATCCGACCGAGGAGTTGATTGTAATCTATGACGATATCGCGCTGGCGCCGGGCAGACTGCGGATCCGTGCCAAAGGAAGCGCGGGAGGCCACAATGGGATGAAAAATATCATTCAGCATCTGGGGACGCAGGAATTTGCCAGAATCCGTATCGGTGTCGGTGAGAAGCCGAAGGGCTGGGATCTGGCAGATTATGTGCTGGGACGATTTTCCAAAGAGGAGGAGCCTGCCATCCGTGAAGCATTGAAGCAGGCGGCAGAGGGATGCAGGCTGATTGTGACGCAGGATGTGACAGCGGCCATGAACCAGTTGAATTAGGAATATAATAGAATAGTGAGGCAGGAAAATGGAAACCTTATGGAAGCCTTTAGAGGAGTTGAATGCATTTCAGGGAGCGAAGGAATGCATTGAAAGGAAGAAGCTTCCCATCCATATATCCGGTTGTATTGATGGCCAGAAATGCCATCTGGTAAGCGGACTGGCGACACAGAAGAGATGGACTGTTCTGATTGCCGCCTCGGAGCGCAGAGCCAGAGAGCTTCTGGCTGATTATCGTCTGTATGACAGGGAAGCAGTCTTTTATCCCGCCAAGGATGTGATTTTTTACAGTGCAGACGTGCATGGGAGTGCTCTGGAGGTCGAAAGACTGAAAGCGATTAAATCATTACTTAACAACAAGGGTGGAACTGTTGTCACAACGATGACAGCAGGAATGGAGTTTGTGCAGCCACTCTCAGTGTATGAGAAAGCAAAAAGAGTCCTGAGGGAGGGGGATTCCGTAAATCTTACGGACTTAAATCAGGACTTAATAGATATGGGATATGAACGCCGGGAGCAGGTCAGTGAGCCGGGCGATTTTTCTGTGCGCGGAGGTATTTTAGATGTCTTTTCACCGACTGAGGAGTGCCCATACCGCATTGAACTATGGGGGGATGAGGTTGACACGATTCGCTCCTTTGATGTTGAGAGCCAGCGTTCGATCGAGAGAGTGCAGGAGTTTGAAATCTTTCCGGCAGTGGAGATTGTGCTGAATAGCAGACAGCTTCGGGAGGGATTTGACCGGTTGAACCGGGAACAGGAAAGCGTACAGAAAAAGTGGAGGGATGCAGGCAATTTTGATGCCTATAACCGTCTGACGCAGGTGATGCAGGAGCTGCGGGACAGAGTAGAGTACAGCCGCAGCGGCGTGGGACTGGAGAGCTATCTGCCCTATTTTGATACAAGGACAGGATCTTTTTTCGATTTCTTTGATTCGGAGGAGACGGTCTTCTTTGTAGATGAAGCAATGCGCTGTATGGAATCGATGGAGGCGGTCGAGGAGGAATTTCGTGAGAGTATGAAGGGGCGCCTGGAGAAGGGATACATTCTGCCGGGGCAGATGGAGGTGCTTTACAGTGCGGATGCTGTAATGGCTGCGGTGGAGAGAAAACCCTCTGTTTTTCTGTCGATGCTTGATACGCTCCCAAAATATATAGAAGTTAAGGAAAGATTTAACATTCAGTGTCAGTCGGCCGGACCATATAATAAGCATTTTGAACTTCTTGTAGAGGATATGAAACAGTGGAGGCAGAATGGTTGGCGTGTCATTTTGATGTCTCCATCCCGCACAAGAGCCAAGAGATTAAATCATGATTTAAACGAATACGATATTCCTTCGTTCTATCGGGAGACCTTGGATCTGTCATTAGAGCCAGGCCAGATAATGGTTGGCTATGGAACACTCTCCAGAGGGTTTTCTTATGCGAATCTGCGATTTGTGGTGGTGACGGAGGGAGATATCTTTGGGGCCAGGGCCAGAGTGCGCCAGAAGAAGCAGAAGAAATATTCCGGTCAGGCGATCCAGAGCTTTCATGAGCTGAACGTGGGCGACTATGTGGTGCATGAGAATCATGGACTGGGTGTCTACCGCGGCATTGAAAAGATCAAGGTAGACAATGTGTCCAAGGATTACTTCAAGATTGAGTATGGTGACGGCGGTTTCCTTTATGTACCGGCATCAGCCCTTGATGTGATTCAGAAGTATGCAGGGCAGGAAGCGAAGGCGCCAAAGCTTAATAAATTGAATTCTGTGGAGTGGAAGAAGACAAAGAACCGTGTGCGGGGAGAGGTTCGGGAAATTGCTGCGGAACTTGTCAAGCTGTATGCGCAGCGGCAGAGGCAGAAGGGGTTTGCCTTTGGCAAGGATACGGTCTGGCAGCAGGAATTCGAAGAGCTTTTTCCGTTTGAGGAGACGGCAGATCAGCTGGCGGCCATTGCGGATACAAAGCGGGATATGGAGAGCGATAAGATTATGGACCGTCTGATCTGTGGAGATGTCGGTTACGGCAAGACAGAGATTGCATTTCGCGCTGCCTTCAAGGCGGTAAACGACAATAAGCAGGTTGCCTTTCTCGTACCGACAACGATCCTTGCACAGCAGCATTACAATACTTTCCGCGAACGTTTGGGTGATTTTCCGGTGAATGTGGAGATGCTGTCGCGTTTTCGCACGCCGTCACAACAGAAAAAAACGCTGGAAGGACTGCGGAAGGGCGAAGTGGACATTGTCATCGGGACGCACCGGCTCCTGTCAAAGGATGTCGCCTTTAAGGATCTTGGTCTGCTTGTTGTCGATGAGGAGCAGCGCTTTGGAGTAACCCACAAGGAGAAGATCAAGCAGATGAAGGGAACGGTGGACGTACTGACGCTGAGTGCTACGCCGATTCCGCGGACGCTCCATATGAGTCTGGTAGGGATACGCGATATGAGTGTCC
>CAYYGS010000200.1:0-5035 GCA_964471335.1 uncultured Jutongia sp. | reverse complement strand
AAAAAGGAAATTCCATGCCGGATATTACAATGCTTGCGCCAATTGCAAGACTGCTCGGCATTAGTTTGGATACGCTGTTATCTTTTCATGAGGACCTTACGCCGGAGGAAATAACCCGCTTTGTTTATGAGATGGAGGAACGGTTCAAACATCAAAGTTATCAAGAGGTTTTTCAGTGGGCGCAAGGGATTATAAAGGATTATCCTAATTGTGCGGAATTGCTTTTGCAGATGGCGGCCGTTTTAGACGCCCAACGCTTCATGGATGATATTCCTGATGCGGAGAAATATGATGAAGATATCCTGAGTTATTATTTACGTGCTTTGGAAAGCGGCGGGGAAGATACCAGAACCCGCGCTGCTGATGCCTTATATTCATTTTATTACAGAAAAGAACAATATGATAAAGCCGAGGAATGTCTGTCATTGTTTTCTGTACAAAATCCCGAACGAAAACGGAAACAGGCACAATTGTACCAGAAAACAGGGCGTATCCAGGAAGCCTATAAGGCATTTGAGGAATTGTTATTCTCAGACTATCAAATGGCCAGTGCGACATTATACAATCTTTATATGCTCGCGATGCAGGAGAATGATTTGGAAAAAGCACATAATATCACGCAGAAGCAAAGCCAGTTAGCAGTTTTATTTGATATGGGAAAATACTATGAGGTGTCTTGCAGATTAGAGCTTGCAACATCTGAACAGGATATCGAGACGGTTGTAGATACTATGCAGGAAATGCTTGCAAATATAGATCATATCTCTGATTTTCAAAAATCATCCCTGTATGAACACATGGATTTCAAAAAGCCCAGAAAGGAATTTTTAAGAGAAATGAAGGAAAATCTGATCACATGTTTCTGTGATAAGGATACTTTTTATTTTCTGAAAGATGACCCGCGGTGGATAGAACTAACCAAACGTCCTGTTCATATTGATAAGGATGTTTTTGAATAGGATATTTGTTTCTATATAGGATTAGAATGTCGGTTCAGCCTCGGAGAGGCTGAACCGACATTTTGATCTGTATAGGATATCCTCTTATGAAGCGACAAATGTCTTCCGGAGTTTTGTCATATCAAGAGTCTGTTCCGGCTGGAAATCATCCGATGTGACATATTCCAGCAGAGATTTTATAAACTGTTTTGTCTCGACGCTGTCTGCAATTTCGTGCAGGCGGCTGGTGCAGACCATCAGGCGTCCTTCGCCGACGCGTCCCTCAAAGAGGATGCCCAGCTTATGATTGCGCTCAAAATTATCCATCATCTGTACGATAGGACGGTAGCCCGGATCTGTCGTTTCATCCAGAATGGCACAGTCGCTGTGGGAGACGATCTTGTACCATTGTGGAGTCGCATATGAATGGCTTGGGAATGCGGCAAGCGCCGGATGCTGATTACGGATCAGCAGTCCCATGGTCCCCACGGCCACCGGCTTTTTCATCCAGTTACAGATATCACGGAACATCGGATAGCACCAGAAGTCAGTACAGTAAAAGCCCTCCAGGCTTTCCGCGGTCTCTGTAGGCAGATACAGCACACGTTTGCCCTGTGCCAGTAAAGAGTCAGCCTGTGCAAATTCCGTCGTCAGATAGGTGATATTGTCACCCTCTCCGACAGAGACGGTCTTTGTCAGATCTATGCTGTCTGTCTCGGCAGGATAGAGGAATAGTTCATATTCATTCCTGACAGACATCCCTTCGATTGTCAGAACAAGCTGGCAGCTGACCGGTTTTGTCACGGCCGGCAGAGGGAAGGAGATGTTTCCTAATTGCTTCAGTCCTATAATATCTTCGCCAAAGGGAAGTTCTCCTGTGGCGACAGTAACTCCGTCTTCTGTAATCATGGAATAATGCAGGGACTTCTCTGACAGGGAGTCAGGACGGTAATAACGAATGGCCAGATCAGCCGAAAAGGTGTCTCCGGCTGTCAATACATAACTGTCAAACTGTGCCAGAAGGATGGCATCCGAGCAGTAGCCCGCCCATTCTTCGGGAGTCACAAGCCCTTTACTGTCCATAAAGGCGTCCAGAATCCCCACAAGTGCCGTGCCCTGTCCTGTAAAGTCCTGAATATCCAGGATCTGGAAACCTGCAAGAAGCTCTGTACGTGCGGCGGCCTCCAGCTCTTCCTTGTAACAGAGTACGGAGAGCTTTCCGCTGTTATAAAATAAATCCTCGGCCAGATCAGCCATTCCCTTTTCAGCCAGGCGGTCCCGGAAGGCTTCCAGATTCCTGGGCTTCAGGACACCTGTATATTTTTCGATCTCCTTAAAGTTGGGATATACACAGTATTGTCCGATCTCGTGGGAGACGACGGGGATGTGCGGGATAAGTACATCAGCGGTCTCAGCGGCCTTTACTTTTTTGACGCCTGTGCCATACTGAATTTCGATTTCTTCATCACCGCTGTTTGATGCGGCATCGGCTGTCTGTGGGAAAATGACATCGTCATAATTTTTCCGTGTGGAGGGCTCGTCCGTCTGTACATGGCCGAGCGGTGCGTCGCACATGCCATAGGAACCGCGGAAGAGTCGGTTCTTGCTGAAACGGACACCCACGAAGAAGTCCTCCTCCGGCAGGATGACCGGCGTATGCTGGAAATTATTAGAGCCTTGTGTGTAAAGATGCCTTGTGTCTACCGCCTTATATCCGGTAAGGATCTCAGAAATGCGTTCCTTACTGCCCCAGAGTTCATTGCCCAGCGACATCATGCAGTAGGAAGCATGATTGCCAAAGGCCTCCATCATGCGGTAGCCCTCTCCTATGAGATATTGCTGTTCCTCTTCGTTGTGTCCCTCGTCTCCCGGCGCCGTCATCGTTCCCCAGAATGGCAGCTGCGGCTCCATATAAATGCCGAGCAGGTCGGCGGCGGTAAAGGCAGCTTCCGGAGGGCAGCAGGTGTGGAAGCGGTAGTGATTGATCCCGTAGCTGCGGGAAATGCGCATGATGCGTATCCACTCCTCAACATCGGCGGGGACTGCTCCCGTCAGCGGGAAGATCAGGCCGTCGTGTTTGCCGCGCAGGAAGGTGGGCCGTCCGTTGATCAGGAATTCGGTATCCGTTGTAGAGAAACGGCGCAGTCCGAAGGTGGTCTCCGCCTTCTCAGATGAGTGGTTGACGGTGGCCGATAAGCGATAGATGACAGGAGAATACTCGCTCCATAATACGGCGTCTTCACCGAGGGAATAAGTAACCGTAGTCACGGCTTCTCCTGTCGGAAAGCTGACAGAAAATTCTGCCGGCGGCGCGCTTCGTCCGGTGTCGCCATTGATGTCTGTCAGCTGTGCGAGAACATCAACAGGCAGAGTCACTGCTTCCTCTGTTGTATTGACAGTAGTCAGTTGTAAAAGCACTTCCTTTTTGTCTACGTCGGGAAATGTTTTTATTTTGGAAATATAGATCGGATCATAGATATGAAGCGCGATTTTTCCTAAAATACCATTCCAGTTTGTCTGTGTGTCAGGAGAGGTCAAATGTCCGCCCTTTGTCGGGTAATCGACATTGGATACCAGAATCGTCAGACGAAATGTTCCCTGCGTGAGGAATGGTGTCAGATTGTATTCGTGGGGAGTATTCAGGCTGTTGCATTCTCCGGCCGGCGTATCATTAATCCAGATCCATGTCATACGTGTTCTTTCCAGATAAAGAAAGACGGGACCCGTCAGATCCTCTTCGGAAAGGGTGATCTCCCTGGAATACCAGGCATAGCCCTCAAATAGGTAGGGATCTGTCAGACAGCCGATTTCTTTATGGTCGGAACAGGGGCCTTTCTGTGCGATGGATGTCGTCCCGGGAAGGGAGATGGTATCCGACAGAACTTCGGCATACAAAGCGCGTTCTATGCCGGTCTTTTCGGCATCCAGGGCAAATTGCCAATTTCCCTGCAGGTTTAAAGTTTTTTTCATTATTACATGATCCTTTCTAAATGTTATTACAACGAATTATATGGGTTGGCCAGAGGCCTGTCATCCGTTGTGATGGTATTTCACTGCTTATATTCCTATTATACATGGAGAAGTCCGGTCTTTCAATATTAAGTGGAAAGTATTGGAGAAAAGTTATTTTAACGAATCGTTATCAGAAGATTGAAATTATGTGGTAGATGGATTATAGTAGAATCAGAGTATTTCAGGGAAGATTCCGATAATACACAGGATTGGGGATAACAGGCTATGGAGATAAAACAATGGCGCAGGCTGGCGGCTGAATGTACGGGGTTTTTGCTGCTGGTATTGTTGTTGTATATGCTGTGCATGGCATCCGGATCGGAAGGATGGCATGCGTAGGCGCAGGGAGATAGCAATATAGAGGGACAAGCCGAGGATATGACAGAATATGAGGCGAAGGAGAAAAAACGGCAGTTGGAATTGTTAAAAGATCTGCAGCTGGAACAAGCGGAAAATGAGGAGGATGGGAGCGAGACAGCAGCAGACGATCCACCGGTGGTAGTAATTGATGCCGGGCATGGTGGTATGGATGAAGGGACGATGTCAGCCGATCAGGTTTTTTCGGAAAAGGATATCTCTCTGCAGGTGGTTCTTTATCTGAAAGAGCTTTTGGATCAATCGGGTCTGGAGGTTTATTATACCCGTTTGGAGGACAGGGGCGTCACGAAGGCGAAAAGGGTCAGGCTGGCCAACCGCGTCCATGCAGATGCGTTTGTGAGTATTCATTGTAATGCATCCGGACCGGGGGACACATCGGCCTATGGCATGGAGGCTCTGTATACGCGGAGGAAAAAGGCGGCGTCGAAATTGCTGAGCAGTAAGGCGCTGGCCAGGGAGATCTTGAAGCAGACAAGCATATATACAGGGCGTCGTAAAAGAGGGATTATCCGCAGAGAGGATCTATATCTGATGCGGCATTCAAAGGTGCCTGTAACGATTATTGAAATCGGTTATATGACAAATTCCTCGGAGTTGAAATATCTGCTGGAGGAAAAGAGGCAGCGTCAGATCGCAGAGGGAATTTATCTGGGGATTCGGCAGAGCCTTCCCAAATACAAGAAAAAATAAATTGTTTATGCTGTGAA
>CAYYGS010000199.1:0-5048 GCA_964471335.1 uncultured Jutongia sp. | reverse complement strand
CCTGATGTGGCTTGGTGAGCAGATTACAGAGCATGGTGTGGGCAATGGTATATCAATTGTACTGCTGTACAATATTGTATCACGTCTTCCGGAAGATATGAATACGCTGTATGATAAGTTTGTAGCCAATGCATCGACAACAATCAACAGTGTGATTGGTGCAGTTGTGATTGTTGGTGTCATTGTCGGGATGGTTGTATTTATTATATACCTTTCTGATGGTGAGAGAAGGATTAATGTGCAGTATTCACAGAAAACGCAGGGACGTAAACTGGTGGGCGGCAGGTCCTCTCACATTCCGTTGAAGGTTAATACGGCGGGTGTTATTCCGGTGATCTTTGCAGGATCCTTGTTTTCCATGCCAATTGTAATCGCCAGCTTTGCAGGCGTGCAGCCGGCGTCAGGCCGGGGTGCCAGCTTCCTTCAGAAGTGTTTGAAGGTGGTGAACCAGAATGCATGGTGCCACTTCAGTAGCTTTGGCGAGTTTAAGTATACGCTTGGTTTGCTGATTTATATTGTATTAATCATCTTCTTTGCTTACTTCTACACATCCATCACCTTTAATCCGCAGGAGGTGGCAATGAACATGAAGAAGCAGGGCGGCTTCATTCCTGGTATTCGTCCGGGCAAGCCGACGGTAGATTATTTTACAAAGGTATTAAATAGCGTCATTATGATCGGCGCGGTAGGATTGACCTTTGTTTCTGTAGTTCCGATATTCTTTTCAGGGGCGTTTGGCGCAGATGTATCCTTTGGCGGCACATCTCTGATTATTATTGTCGGTGTTGTAGTGGAGACAATCAAACAGATTGAGTCGCAGATGTTAGTACGTCACTATAGAGGGTTTATCAGTGAATAGGTTGAAAACGTGAAAGGAGAGGTTTCATGAAGATTATTATGTTGGGTGCACCCGGTGCCGGTAAGGGAACGTATGCAGGACGTATGTCAGAGAAGTATAATATCCCGCATATTTCTACGGGAGATATTTTCCGAGAGAATATTAAGAACGGTACAGAGCTGGGCAAGAAGGCAAAGAGCTATATGGATGCCGGAGATCTGGTGCCGGATGAGTTGACCTGTGATCTGGTAGTAGACAGGATTCATCAGGATGACGCAAAGAACGGTTATATACTGGATGGTTTCCCGAGGACAATTCCGCAGGCAGAGGCTCTGACCAAAGCGCTTCAGGAAAAGGGAGAGAAGATTGATTTTGCTATTGAGGTAGAGATGTCAGATGAGCAGATCATTGAGAGAATGAGCGGCAGGAGAGTTTGTTCCTGCGGCGCTACCTACCATATTGTAAATATTCCTCCCAAGCAGGAAGGTATCTGTGATAAGTGCGGTAAGGAGCTGGTTCTGCGTGAGGACGATGCACCGGAGACCGTGAAAAAGAGACTGGCTGTATATCATGAGCAGACAGCACCGCTGATCGAGTATTACAGGAATCAGGGTGTGCTTCATGCAGTGCGCGGTGATTCCGGCTTAGAGCATGGTATGGAAGCAATTGCAGAGATTTTGGGCAAATAAGGAGACATTCTCCACAGATTTTTACTGAAATGATTTGATTTCCGGAACAGCCGGTGAGCTGTTCCGGATTTTTCGCCTAATAGGGAAATTGCTCGTAACGTAGTGGTATGCAAAAAGGCAAAACGCTGGTTTTGCCTTTTTCGTGGTATCCCACAGAAAAATTTCTTTACAAATGGGATGATTCGTGGTAAAACGAATAAGGATTATCATAGTAAAGCTTTTATTAGGAATGGAGAATATTATGTCGGTATCTATTAAATCAGCACATGAAATTGAACTTATGCGGGAGGCAGGCCGGATCTTATCGGAGGTTCATGCGGAGATGGAGAAGATTATCCGTCCGGGCATTTCGACGATGGAGATTAACCGCCGGGGTGAGGAAGTAATTCGCAGCCATAATTGTATTCCTTCTTTTTTAAATTATAATGGATATCCTGCATCAATCTGTATTTCCGTAAATGATGAGGTAGTACATGGCATTCCCAGTAAACAGAGGATTCTGCAGGAGGGAGACATTGTGAGCCTGGATGCAGGTGTGATATATCAGGGATATCACTCCGATGCAGCGCGTACACATGCCGTGGGGGAGATTTCTGAAGAGAATCAGCGGCTGATTGATATTACAAAGCAGAGCTTTTATGAAGGAATTCGTTTTGCGCGGGCAGGATGTCATCTTTTTGAGATCTCGAAGGCGATACAGAAGTTCGTGGAGGATAATGGATATAGTGTTGTGCGGGATTTAGTAGGACATGGCGTGGGCAAGAAGCTGCATGAAGAACCGCAGATACCAAATTTCAAGCCGGTAGGGCGCGGTATGAAGCTTCGTCCGGGAATGACGCTTGCAATCGAACCGATGGTCAATATGGGGGATTATGAGGTATGGGTCCTTGAGGATGACTGGACTGTAGTTACCCGGGATTCTTCCAACTCAGCACATTATGAGAATACGGTATTGATCACAGAGGGTGAGCCGGAACTTTTGTCCTATCCTGACTGGAACCATGACTATCAGCAGATCGGATAATCCCTGCTGACCCGTTTATCCTGATTTTTTCGATAAAACGACTTGATAAAATGAGACGAATCAAGTAATATAGGTAGGGACGGTTTCTGATAAACTGTTTCCGTGGAACATTATTTCAGGGTTTGTGTCTGTGCTGCGGCATGAACCGAAGGCCATACTCATCAAAATATGGCGGCGTGGAGATATGCAGCGCAGAAATGAGGAAGAAATATGTCGAAGGAAGATGTAATTGAGATTGAGGGAATTGTAGTAGAAAAGCTGCCGAACGCCATGTTTAAGGTTGAGCTTGAGAATGGGCATCAGGTATTGGCGCATATCAGCGGGAAACTCCGTAAGAATTTTATCCGTATTCTTCCGGGAGATAAGGTGACCATGGAGATGTCACCCTATGATTTGACAAAGGGACGTATTACCTGGAGAGATAAATAAGGATCGGTGATAAAAGGGGCAGCGTGCAGCTGTCCCTTTTTTGCTTACGCGAAGCGTGACGCTCGTGGTTTGTATCCATTGTACCAGGATCAGGGTTTCAAAAGCCCCCTCGGGGCTAAACCGACACAAATATGTGTGTTTGCAAGCACGCTTGCAAAACCACATATTGTGTTCGGTTGGTGCAAAGCACCCTTTTGACACCCATATAGAGGGACACAAAACGCTGGTTTAGCCCTTTTTGTGAAAAATTGGTAAAAACACCTTGCAACTTGTCAAATTATATGGTAAACTAGCAATTGGACTTTTTTGAAAGGAGGTTATTGCTGTGAAAGGTAGAACTTCAATAAAACCGATTTGCAAAAAATGCAAGGTCATCAAGAGAAAGGGTCGTATCAGAATTATCTGTGAGAACCCGAGACATAAGCAGAGACAGGGCTAATGGGACAGAGCCCGGAGACGGGTGGTCTGTCATTTCGATAGACTTGCTTTCTGTAATTACAGTCCCTGAGAGGGCTGTGACATTGTGGGTGGCGTGATTAACCACCTCAGCGGACAGGGCGTGTCATTTCGCCCCCGTTGGTCCTGCCACGGCAGAGGATGACTGCGGCACAGATGGGCTGTCCCTTCGCAAGACAGTCCCGGTGAGCGGCAATGGTGCCGTCATGACGAAAAATGTTTGTGCAGTAGGATTACAATTTAAAGCGGCTGATGATGCCTGCCTGATAGGAGCACGGACGGCTTCCACAGGGGGACATTATAATCAAAACGTGAGAAGTATTTCCAGGGTGAAGCAGATTTCGCCCATGAAAGACAAAGTCTCACAACAGAAACTATAATTTAGAATAATAACGGAGGTGTAAAGTACACATGGCACGTATTAGTGGTGTAGATTTACCAAGAGAGAAGCGTGTAGAGATCGGACTTACTTATATTTATGGTATTGGAAGAGTCAGCTCTAACCGCATTTTGGCAGAGGCCAATGTCAATCCTGACACACGTGTTAAGGATCTTACCGATGAAGAGGTATCCCGGATTCGTGAAGTGATTGATCAGAGTCAGATGGTAGAAGGTGATCTTCGCAGGGAAGTTGCGATGAACATCAAGAGACTGCAGGAAATCGGATGCTACAGAGGTATCCGTCACAGAAAGGGTCTTCCGGTCCGCGGACAGAAGACGAGGACGAATGCGAGAACCCGTAAGGGACCGAAGCGTACTGTTGCTAATAAGAAGAAATAGTGTGAAAAGAATGAAGTAAATTTATTTGCTTTGCTTTTTTAAGCTGCTGAAAGCAGCATGGAGGATTCATATAGCAGAAAGAGTCAGATTCTGCTGAAATCTAACTAGGAGGGTTTTATCAATGGCTAAACAGGTAGCAAAGAAGACAACGAAGAAGCGTGTCAAGAAAAATGTCGGACATGGACAGGCACATATTCAGTCTTCCTTCAATAATACAATCGTTACGCTTACAGATGCACAGGGAAATGCAGTTTCCTGGGCAAGTGCAGGTGGATTAGGGTTCAGAGGATCGAAGAAATCAACTCCATACGCAGCGCAGATGGCAGCAGAGACAGCAGCAAAGGCTGCACTTCCTCATGGTTTAACATCTGTAGATGTTATGGTTAAGGGACCGGGTTCCGGTCGTGAAGCTGCAATTCGTGCTTTACAGGCATGTGGAATTGATGTTACCAGTATTCGTGACGTGACACCTGTACCACACAATGGATGCAGACCGCCTAAGCGTCGTCGCGTCTAATACAACGCAAAATTATTTATTGTTCGTTGTATCAGGTCAGAAGAACAGAAAAAGGCATATTAGATGATTAGATTATAGGAGGAACAGACATGGCAAGAGATATGACGCCGGTACTCAAAAGATGCAGAAGTCTTGGTATTGAGCCGGGATTTATGGGTCTTGATAAAAAGTCAAAGAGAAACGCTCGTGTCGGCAGAAAGCCGAGTGAGTATGGTCTTCAGTTGAAAGAGAAACAAAAAGCAAAGTTCATTTATGGCGTGCTTGAGAAACCTTTCAGAAATAATTTTGCGAAGGCTCAGAAGTTAAAGTATGGAA
>CAYYGS010000198.1:0-5053 GCA_964471335.1 uncultured Jutongia sp. | reverse complement strand
AAGTTGCACAAAAACATATATGAAGATTTATGAATTAGTTTGACTGATTTTGACTGAAATTGGGCATATAATGCGATTAACAAATATAAAACTGTTTCGAAAAGGTAAAAAAAGAGCGTGTCAGAGACAGTGGAAAGGAGAGTATATGGTTTATACAGTTACCTTTAATCCATCCCTGGATTATATCGTGTCAGTGGACAATTTTGAACTGGGGATGACCAACAGAACATCCAGTGAATTACTTCTTCCGGGAGGTAAGGGAATCAATGTTTCAATCGTACTTAACAATCTGGGGATTGACAGTACGGCTCTTGGTTTTGTGGCAGGCTTTACCGGAGAAGAGATTGTGCGGGAGTTGGAAGTGGAAGGAATTCATTCAGATTTCATCAAATTAGACCAGGGGAATTCTCGTATCAATTTAAAGTTAAAAAGTATTGATGGGACAGAGATTAATGGACAGGGGCCGGATATTGGAGACGAACAGGTACAGGCATTGATGAAGCGTCTGGATGTGCTTTCAGCAGGTGATGTACTTGTGTTGGCCGGCAGCATACCGTCTACCATGCCGGATGATATTTATCAGCAGATTATGAAGAGACTGGAGGAGCGTGGTATTTTAATTGCAGTGGATGCCACAAAGGATTTGCTTTTAAATGTACTGCCGTATCATCCGTTCGTGATTAAGCCAAATCATCACGAACTGGGAGAAATCTTTGGGGTGAAACTTTCAGAATGGGAAGATGTGATTCCCTATGGGAAAAAACTGCAGGAGCAGGGAGCACGCAATGTGATTGTCTCCATGGGAGGAAAAGGTGCGGTGCTTCTGGCGGAAAATGGAGAAGTCATGGCCGGGGAAGCATCAAAAGGAAAAGTGAAGAATACGGTGGGAGCCGGAGATTCCATGGTTGCAGGTTTCCTGGCTGGATGGATGCAGGAAAAAAGCTATGAAGAGGCATTTCGGATGGGGCTGGCAGCAGGAGGAGCCAGTGCATGTTCAGAATTGCTTGCAACAAAGGAAGAGATAGAAAATGAGCGGAAAAATATGACAATTCAGCATTTGTAAAAGGAGGGAAATGTATGAGAATCACCGATTTATTGGATAAGAGAAGTGTTCTTTTGGATGCAGCACCGAAGTCAAAAAATGAGGCGCTGGACCAGATCGTAGATCTTATGAACAAGAGCGGAAAAATACGTGATTTGGAAGCATACAGGAAGCAGGTTTACCTGAGAGAGGAAGAAAGCACTACTGGTATTGGAGAGGGAATTGCGATACCTCACGGAAAGTGTGATGCTGTGGAACGTCCGGGACTTGCCGCTATGGTTGTTCGGGATGGTGTAGATTTTGATTCGCTGGATGGTGAACCGGTTACGTTGATGTTTTTGATTGCAGCGCCCAATACGGAGGACAATGTTCATCTGGATGTGTTGAGTAAATTGTCCGTGTTGATGATGGATGAGGATTTTTCTCTCTCGCTGCGTGAGGCAAAGTCGGTGGATGAATTTCTGGCAATTATTGATAAGGCAGATGATGAAAAGCCGGATATTGACGAGAGGCTGGAGAATACGCAGACAGGCGGCGGGATAAATATTCTGGCAGTCACTTCCTGTCCTACGGGAATCGCGCATACCTATATGGCGGCAGAGGGGCTGGAGAAGGCGGCGAAAGCTGCCGGCATCAATATTAAGATTGAGACCAGAGGTTCCGGCGGAGCAAAAAATGTGCTGACCGCCAAAGAGATCGAAGAGGCGGACTGCATTATTGTAGCAGCGGATGCCCAGGTGCCTATGGACCGTTTTGATGGAAAGAAGGTCATTGAATGTCAGGTATCTGACGGAATTAATAAGGCAGATGGGCTGATCAGCAGGGCAATGTCTGGTGATGTTCCTGTGTACCATGCAGCAAACGCGCCTGCGAAGCAGCAGACAGGAAAGAGCGGCGGGGGAATCGGACATCAGATTTACACTCAGCTGATGAACGGAGTATCTCACATGCTTCCTTTTGTAGTGGGCGGCGGTATTCTCATCGCTTTAGCATTCCTGGTGGATGGCCTTTTGGTGGATATGTCTGCGCTTTCCGTGGAAGAAAGGCAGAATTTTGGTTCTATCACGTCGGTGGCTGCCATGTTGAAAGGGATCGGTGATACGGCATTTAAATTGATGCTTCCTGTGCTGGCAGGCTATATCGCGATGGCGATTGGTGACAGACCTGCGTTGGCGCTGGGATTTGTAGGCGGTATGCTGGCATCTAATGGTACTTCCGGATTTTTAGGTGCGCTGGCGGCAGGATTTTTGGCTGGCTATGTGATTGTAGCGATGCGGAAAGTATGCGAAAAATTGCCTGAGGCGTTAGAAAAACTGGCACCTGTACTTATTTATCCGGTGGTCGGGGTTCTGATTATAGGATTGTCCATGAATTTTATTATTGAGCCGATTATGGGTACTATTAATACTGCGTTGAATGGTGGCTTGAGGAGCATGGGAGATTCCAGCCGAATTCTGCTTGGACTGGTATTGGGCGGCATGATGGCAATTGATATGGGAGGCCCATTTAATAAGGCTGCTTATGTATTTGGTACTGCGGCGATCACTTCCGGAAACTATGAAATCATGGCGGCGGTAATGGTTGGTGGAATGACACCTCCCTGTGCGATTGCATTGGCAACTCTCTTATTTAAGGATAAATTTACAAAGGAAGAGAGGGAGGCAGGACCTACCAACTTCATTATGGGCCTTGCTTTTATCACAGAGGGAGCGATCCCATTTGCAGCATCGGATCCGCTGCGTGTACTTCCATCCTGCATTATAGGGTCTGCTGCGGCGGGAGCGTTGAGCATGGCATTTAAGTGTACGTTAATGGCTCCTCACGGTGGAATATTCGTATTTCCTGTCGTGGGCAATGCACTGATGTATCTGCTTGCATTGATTATAGGAACTGTTGTGTCTGCAGTGCTGTTAGGTGTTTTGAAGAAAAAGGCAGCAGAATAGACTGTAAGCTCTGATCAGAAAAAACGGATCGTGAAATAGTTGTTTGATAAGCGCAACCGGATGTAAAAAGCATACTCTTTTTGCGTCCGGTTTTGCCTTTTTAAGAGTGAAACTAAATCATTCTTTGAAAAATATATAAACAGAAAGGGGGGCCGGAAATATATGTTGACAGAGAAACGACAAGAGATTATTCTGGAACTGCTGCGGGAGAAAAGGAGTATTACAGTGGCAGAAATTAAAGATAAACTGGGAATTTCAGATTCTACGATCCGCAGAGATTTAAATGCTTTGGACAGGGAGGGAAAGCTGACAAAGGTGTTTGGCGGCGCAGTGGCTTTAGAAGCAGTTCCCTCTGTCACGGAATTATCTGTGATGCAGAAATTACAGGTGAATGAGAAGGAGAAGCGCACAATTGCCCAATATGCAGCATCATTGATAAAGGCAAATGATTTTGTCTATCTGGATGCGGGAACTACCACAGGGTATATGCTGGAGTATCTTGTCGAGAAAAATGCTACCTTTGTAACGAATGCTGTAGATCATGCAAGGAGACTGGCTGTAGCAGGACATCGTGTGATTCTGGTGGGAGGTGAATTGCGCGGTACAACGGAGGCAGTAGTAGGAGCCCGGGCGGTCCTGGCGATTCAGGATTACCATTTTACCATTGGATTTTTTGGCACAAACGGAATCAGCCGCCAATATGGCTGCAGTACGCCGGATGGCGGTGAGGCGCTGGTAAAAAAGACAGCGTTAAGGCAGTGCAGCAAAAAGTATATTCTGGCAGATTCTACCAAATTTAATGATGTCAGTTCCGTGTCATTTGCCGGATATCAGGACGTACAGATTATCACAGAATGTATTCCGACAGGATATGAGGGGTGTGGGAATATTTTGATGGCAGGACAGCAGGAGGATGAGGGATTTCGAACATGAAAAATCTAACACAGGGAAAACCAATCAAAGTCATTTTATATTTTGCCATACCGCTATATATAGGACAGCTGTTTCAATTGGGCTATAGTCTGATTGATACACGGATTATCGGTAGTATTTTGGGGGAGGCCTCGCTGGCTGCAGTAGGGGCGACCACTTCTCTCAGCGATTTATTGATTGAATTTGTGAACGGTGTCATTTGTGGCTATGGAATCATTGTTGCTACCTGCTTTGGCGCGAAGGAGGAAAATAAGCTTCGCAGGTCGATCGGCGGAACGGTAGTGTTAAGCGTGGTTATTTCCGTGCTGCTCAGCGTCGGATGCCTGATTTTCCTTCCGCAGATTCTGAACTTCCTGAATGTTTCGCCAGAGCTTGCACCGGAGGCGTCCGCATATATCAGGATTATTATAGCGGGGCTGATTGCCACGGCATTATACAATGTGTGTGCTGCAATTTTACGGGCGATTGGTGACTCCTTTACCCCTCTGATATTTCTGATAATTTCCAATCTGTTGAATATCGGTTTGGATTATCTGTTCATTCTGAGATTCGGCATGGGAGTGGAAGGAGCAGCGATCGCCACAGTGGCAGCACAGGCATTGTCTGCAGTCTTATGCTTCTTATATATGAACAGGAAATACCCACAGATCGTTTTACATATCGAAGATCTTGTACCCGAAAAAGAGATGTACATGCAGCTCCTCCCGAGAGGATTTTCTATGGGCTTTATGCTATCCTTTGTGCTGATGGGCTCTTTGGCTCTGCAGACATCAATCAATGCATTGGGAATGAATATCATCGTAGCCCATACAGGAGCAAGGAAGGCTACCTCCATATTTTTGATGATTTTCTTTGTATTGGGAACAGCCCTTGCCACCTATTGTGGACAGAATCTTGGTGCAGAGGAATATGGACGAATCAGACAGGGCATTCGGGATACGATTTTATTTTGTCTATGCTGGTATCTTTTGGTGCTGCTTATTGTGTTTTCTCTGTCACCAGGCATGATCCGTCTGATTACTGCCAGTTCAGAGCAGGAGATTATTGATAAGGCGGTGCTCTATTTAAAGGTAAACGCTTGCTTTTATGTCCTGCCTGCCGTTATCTGCCTTTTGCGCAACAGTATGCAGGGCTT
>CAYYGS010000197.1:0-5164 GCA_964471335.1 uncultured Jutongia sp. | reverse complement strand
GATATCCGTGTCATTATGATTAAGCTTGCTGACCGCCTCCATAATATGCGTACATTAAAATATATGGAGCCGGAAAAGCAGAGGGAAAAATCGACGGAAACAATGGATATTTATGCGCCGATTGCTGACAGGCTGGGGATTTCCAAAGTGAAGGTAGAGCTTGATGATTTGTCTTTTATGTATCTGGAGCCGGAAATGTATAAGGAGCTCACAGAAAAGCTGGCACTGGGAAAAATGCAGAGGGAGGAATTTATTAGCGGCATTGTAGAAGAAGTACGTTTCCACATTGAAGAGGCGGGGATTAATGCGACGATTGACGGACGTGCAAAGCATTATTTCAGTATATATAAAAAAATGGTAACACAGGGCAAGACGCTGGAGCAGATTTACGATTTGTTTGCTATCCGGATTATTGTGGAAACAGAGAGGGAGTGTTATACGGCGTTGGGTGTGATTCATGAGATCTATAAGCCCATCCCTGGTCATTTTAAAGATTATATTTCCATGCCAAAGCCAAATAAATATCAATCACTTCATACAACACTGATTGGTTCAATGGGACAGCCATTTGAGATACAGATCAGGACGTATGAGATGCACCGTACAGCGGAATATGGTATTGCCGCTCACTGGAAATATAAGGAAAATCAGTATGGTGCAAGGTCATCGGACAATGAGGAGGAAAAGCTTGCCTGGCTTCGCCGTATTTTGGAATGGCAGAGGGAAATGTCGGATAATAAGGAATTTCTTAGTCTGTTGAAGAGCGATTTAGATTTATTTTCCGATCATGTATATTGTTTTACCAAAGATGGTGATGTAAAAAATCTTCCGGCGGGTTCGACTCCGATTGATTTTGCCTATGCGATACACAGCGCAGTGGGAAATAAAATGGTGGGTGCCAGAGTAAACGGTAATCTGGTACCGATTGATTATAAGATTCAGAACGGTGACAGGATAGAGATTATGACGTCCCAGAATTCCAAGGGACCAAGCCGTGACTGGCTGGCATTGGTAAAGAGTTCGCAGGCCAAAAATAAGATTAATCAATGGTTCCGATTGGAATTTAAGGAGGAGAATATCCTTCGGGGCAGAGAGCTTCTGGCCGGCTATTGCAAGACGCAGGGGATTGTCCTGACTGATTTGTTAAAGCCGGAATATACGGAATTTTGTATGAAGAAGTATGGATTCCGCGACTGGGAATCTGTGCTGGCAGCTCTGGGGCACGGCGGTCTGAAAGAGGGACAGGTAGTCAATAAGCTGCAGGATGCCTATAATAAAAAGAATCCGAAGCATACGACAGATCAGGATATTCTGGATGCTATGGGTAAAAATACGGCGTCTGCCGGTAATGCGTCTGTGGTACGTCCGGCGGCTGTAAAGTCAAAGAATGGTATTGTGGTAGCGGGGCTGGACGATGTATCTGTGCGATTTTCCAGATGTTGCAGTCCGGTGCCGGGAGACGAAATTATTGGCTTTGTGACAAGGGGAAGGGGTGTTTCCATTCATCGGACAGATTGTGTGAATATGATGAATTTGTCAGACACAGAGCGTCAGCGCATCATCGAGGCGGAGTGGCATGTAGCGCCGGAGGGAAATGAAAATGAATTCTATGATGCGGAAATTGAGATCTTTGCCCATGACCGTATGGGAATCCTGCTCGATGTCACAAAGGTATTTACAGAAAATAAAATTGATGTGAAATCATTAAATACGCGCATCAGCAAGCAGGGGATCGCTACGATTTCTGTTGGATTTGCCATCCGTGGCGTCAAGTATCTGAATGAGCTGATTCGAAAGCTTCGTCAGGTAGAGGGCGTTGAGGATATCCAGAGAACACGCAGCTAAGAGGAATAGGTTGAAATGCATGGGGGATTTGTGAGATGGGTTCTTTAAAATGTGATTATAAAGTGGTTGGTGCTGTTCAGACTAACTGTTATTTTTTATATAATGAGGAAACAAAGGATTGTGTAATTTTTGATCCGGGGGATCAGGCGGAGGAGTTGATCAACTACGTCCGAAAAAAGGAGCTGATACCTCAGGCGATTTATCTGACGCATGGCCACTTTGACCATATCATGGCGGCCGAGCGTCTGCGGGAGGAATTTGGGATTAAAATATATGCCTCGGAGGCAGAGCAGGAGCTGATTATGGATACGAAGCAGAACGTCTCTGCTATGTTTGGCCGGCCGGTGAGCCTGCAGCCCGATGAGGGATTATCAGACGGACAGGAGCTGACGGTGCTTGGTCAGACGATGCGCTGCATCCTGACGCCAGGTCATACATGCGGGGGAATGTGTTATTATTTTCCGAAGGAAGGCATTCTTTTTTCCGGGGATACTCTCTTTCAGCAGTCAGTGGGACGGACTGATTTTCCAACGGGAAGTATGAGTCAGTTGATTCGCTCGGTGAGAGAGGCTCTCTTCGTGCTTCCGGATATAGTACGTGTATATCCGGGTCATGGCATGATGACAACGATCCAGGAGGAAAAGCTGCTGAATCCGTATGCGGCACAATGACAGGGAGAATAGGTTGAAAAATGATTCTAAGACAGCACAAAACGCTGTCTAATAATCATTACGATTTCAACCAGGAAAAATGCAAAAGCAGCATTTTTCATTGTTATTTGAGACGCCAGGGGCGGCACAACAAACAAAGTTTGTATTCAAGTTTGCGGGGCTGTGGCAGGAATGGAGATTGTGATGATACGGATTATTTTATCGGAGCGGGATTTTGACTATGAGATACAGGCGCTCGTCAACAGTTTTTTTCCGGGACAGAAAAGCAGCATTCGGATTGGGGACTGTACAGAAGAGGATTTTGCTGCCGGCGTGACGGTGGCGGTGAAGATGGAGCAGACACAGATCCATGTGTGGTCAGGATGTCTGGGAGATGTGCGGAAGTGTGATGCACAGGTCAGTGGAGCAGAAGATTATCACAAGCGGCCGGGAAAGCTGGCACATCCATATCGTACAGAGTATAAAAATCGTCTCAAAAGTCTGATATTTCAGGCGCTCCAACAGTTGGGACAGGAGCCGCTGCCAGAGGGAGTGGAGATGTCGGTACCCTGCTGGGGCACAATGACGGGCGTGAGGCCCACTAAGATTCCCATGAAAAAAATATTGGCAGGAGAGAATCCGGATGATGTGCAGAGGCATATGATAGAAGAGTACCATTGCAGGCCGGACAGAGCGGCGCTGGGAGTGCAGATCGCAGCGCGTGAGGCGGCTCTTCTGGCAGGGGGGGATTGGGAAAACGGATACAGCCTTTATATTGGGATTCCTTTTTGTCCCACAACCTGTCTGTATTGTTCTTTTCCATCGTATCCGATGGAGCGGTTTCGCAAAGTGGTGCCGGAATATATCAAGGCCCTGAAAAGGGAGATTTCGTATTTTGGAGAGCGGCTGCAGGGACGCAGGCTTTCGAGTATTTATATCGGAGGGGGAACGCCGACGGCTCTGTCTGCCGGGGAGTTACAAGAGGTTCTTGACGCTGTCCGTATGCATTTTCCGGTGGAGGATGTACGGGAATTTACGGTGGAAGCAGGACGTCCGGACAGTATTACGGAGGAGAAACTGCGTGTGATCCGGTCGGCTGGAGTGGAGAGGATCTCCGTGAATCCGCAGACTATGCAGGATCAGACGCTGCAGCTGGTCGGACGGAGCCACGACGCCGCACAGGTCAGAGAGAGTTTTGGGCTGGCGAGGGAGTGTGGTTTCACGAATATTAATATGGACCTTATCATTGGTCTCCCTGGCGAGACGGCAGTTGAATTTCATGATACGCTGGAGCAGATTCGTCTGTTGAATCCCGACAGCATTACGATTCATTCCCTCGTGGTAAAGCGTGCATCAAGGCTGCGGGAATGCCTTGATGCAGGGGAGATGACGGAAAAAACGCGTGCTGCCGTGATGGAACAAATGCTTGAGGCGGCGCAGAATTTTGCGGCAGAGTATGGCTATGAGCCGTATTACATGTATCGTCAGAAAAATTCAGCGGGCTATGCGGGTAGTACTGGTCAGGAGAATATCGGATTTGCCCGGAGGGGGAAGGAATGTCTCTATAATATTTTGATGATGGAGGAGATGCAGTCGATCCTGGCGCTTGGAGCAGGAGCTTCAACGAAAATATATGACAGAGGGACAAAGCAGGTTCGGCGTGTCGAGAATGTTAAGAGCATAAAGGATTATACGGAGCGGGTGGATGAGATGCTCCAAAAGAAAATGATATAGATGAAAAGAGGTTTCAAGATGGAGGATTATCTGGAGGGGCTGGTTATGGCCAGTCAGATGCTCAGCCCCAATGCGAGGAAGAATACGTATATTGAGATGTGCCATGGGATTGCCGTGAGTAATCTGGCGAGAATCCTGGCATGGGAGCTTGGTGAGAAAGAGAGCTTTTGCGATGAGATTTCTGTGGCAGGGCTGCTGCATGATATTGGGAAGATACGCCTCAGCAAATATCCAGTGATCAACTGGGAGAAGCAGTTGATGGTAGAGCGGATGAAATACGTCTGGATGCATCCGACACATAGTGAACAGGTGCTCCGGGAGCAGGGATACAGTGAGACGATCCTGCAGGCGGTGTATTCCCATCATGAAAATTATGACGGGACGGGTTATCCGGACAATCTGCGAGGGGAGGAGATTCCCTGGATGGGAAGGATTCTTCGCGTTTGTGATGTCTTTTGTGCACTGACGAGTGACAGGAGTTACCGGCGTGCGTTTGACAGACAGTCGGCCATTGAGATTATGATTGATGAGGTAGCCGATTATGATATGAAGGTGTTTCTGGCCTTTCAGAGACTGCTGCACAGTGAACGTGTGCGGATGACGGATGGCTTGGGCACAGAACTAACGCCTCTGCAAAAGGAACACCTGGGTATTTTTGTAAAGGAGGCAGAGGCACCGCCGTCTATGGAGGCAAAGATATGTACTGCTTGCAAGAAGAATTGATTTATTGTATCATAGCCCTATATAAAAAGTTTATTGGTGGAGAGTGAGTACAGGCAGGCTTGTCTTTGGCAAGTCTGTTGGATGTGTGGCATGTGGGATTAGTGTGAAAAAAATTTTTCACAAAGCGAACTTTGTTCGCTTTGCAAATATTGTGCCAGCGGCATAACAAACAAAGTTTGTATTCAAGTTTGCGGGGCTGTGGCAGGAATGGA
>CAYYGS010000196.1:0-5166 GCA_964471335.1 uncultured Jutongia sp. | reverse complement strand
GAGACTTTTTCGATCTTTGTAGCATAATGTATCCTGCCATTACCATTATGGCGATCACGAACAGCACCATCCCCGTGCCAAACCCCGGTGAGACATAAGAAAAAGTGATCTCATGCTCTCCCGGTTCTGCCTCGACTGTCAGGAAGGTATCTGCATATTTCCCCAGCTTCGCCTTCTTTCCGTCGATCTTCACCGTCCAGCCGCTGTCATAGGGAATCGAAGTCATAATCGTCTGATTCTCTCCTACCGTGATCTTCCCTGACAGCTTTCCACCCCGATGCTCCGTAATCTCCATATTACCCTGCTGCAGCTGCGCCAGCACCGGTTCCAAAAGTTCCATATGAAGCTCTGCGATTGCCGCAAAACTGACATTAACAGGGCTGCTTGGCACGACACGAACCGTCACCTGCTCCCCCTCCTGAAAATTCCCAAGATACAGACTGCACACCGTCTCTGTTGAAAAATAATTTCCGACCCAGTTATCATTTACATAGACATCCGCCCAGGAATTTGCATCCGGACGCATGTATAGATAAACCGGATTACCGGAGTCAGCCGTAAAGGTATAGCTCCATGTGTCATTCTGCTGTATCTCGCTATACGTAAAATACAACTGATCCGTCCCTGCAATCATATTCAGAAAAGCATTTTGATTCTGAAAGGGGTCCCCTGTCTCTACATACGGCTGCGTCCCTGTCATCGGCGCACTATAAGCAATCGACAGGGCATGCGGATTGCGGTAGGCCGCAGCTCCTGCACTGCTCCCGACTGGCTCATAAGAAGGCGGGACAGCTCCATCATCCAGAATATATTTCACCGCAAAGAGGCTGTCCAACATCGCATTCGAACCGTAACCGGAGTTCCAAATATGCGCCTGGGCAATGCCAAGCTTCGGTGTCAGACTGTTGACCGCGGCATGAAAAGTAGAAGAATAATGCGTCATTCCATGATATCCGAAAAGCATCGCATCATTCTTGGAATACTCAAATGCGGCATTAATTCGATAAAAGTCCGAATCCTCTTTTGTAATCTGATCGGTCAGCGGCTCTTCCTTCTGCAAAAATGTCTCATAATTCTGCTGCAGATCATAGCCGAATTCATTTTCCAGTCCCGTCATAAGCGCCTTTCCATTTATCCCAAGTTCTACGCTGATGACCAGCACCACCACTGCTGTAATACAGACAGGAATTACCGGCTTCCTCTGGCTCTTCTGATTCAGCATCGCCCACAGCCGGCACCCGGCGCGAAATGCCATATAGATCATAAAAAAGCTCACCAGAAATGCATAACGGTATGGGAACCAGGTCGGATACTGGAATCCATGCCATGCGATATCGAGCTTCGTATAATAAAGGCTGCATCCAAGAAGCCCCAAAATCAGCACGGCACCTATCTTCTCACGGATCGAGATCCCACGCAGGACGAAAAAGACAAGCAACAGCACAAGTATCAGATAACCACAATAAATTGCGGGCAGGCCGGCATTCGTAATACTGTCATAGACACCATTTTTCAGCTTGCCGAAAAGCCCCGCAAATTCAAAATTCGTCTTTGTATCCGGCATGTATTTTGCAGAGGCCAGCTTCCCCTGCATCAGATCCTTTACTACCGGCAAAATAAGCGGTGCAGACAAACCAAATGCCAGAAATGTCGCACAGGTAAAACGAAGCGTCTTTTGTAAATACTCCTTGATCTGCTTTCGATTCACCAGACAGAGTACGCGGTAAACCATATAAATAGCCGTAAAGAGTCCCACCATATATCCTGTATAATAATTACAGATAAAGATCGCGGCCAGAGACAAGATGTAATGAAGACCCTGATCACCTTTCAGGATCTTTTCCACTCCCAGAAGCACCATCGGCAACAGGATCACACCATCCAGCCACATCAGGCACAGGGAATAGACCATATTATAAGAAATCAGGGCATAACTTACAGAAAAAATTAGAATGAGAAGGCAGGACCATCCATTCTCGTCCTCCTTCGTATACTCCCGCCACAGATAAGAGGCATACCATGCAAAACTCAATCCACAAAGCCCCACCTTGAGCAGGGTCAGCAGCAAAATTGCTACTGTCAGCTTCTCCAACGGAAAAAAAACGGTAAGAAAGGATAACGGACTCGCTACATAATAGGCAAAGAGTCCCAGATAATTCCCTCCCATAGAACGTGACCAGGAAAAAAATAAAGAGTCATCTCCGCCAAACAGATATCGCAGAGATGCAAAAAATTCCAAATACTGGCCTTTCATATCCATAATGAAAAGTGTCTTATCTCCAAACGGATAAAAGCCTTTGGTGATCAAAACAATAAGCATGACAAGCAAAGGAAGCAAAAAGGACAATACAAACAGAATGCTCCTTTGCCAAAATCCGTCACGCTTCCAAAAATCTATCTTCACCATCCGAAAACCTCCCCATACCTCATCAGAATTTCCTGACCATTGTACCACGAATTTCATGGAATGATCAAGACAATCGGATAAAGAAGAGGACATCAGCATCGGGAATATGCCATTCCGATGCTGACCAGCGCAGCTCCAAAAAGCAGTTCTACTCCCATACAGGAGAAAACGGGAAGCAGGGATTCCCCCTGAACCAGAAAATCAATCTGCTCGCATGCACGGACATACCAGTACGAAGGCAGAATATGTGCGACTGCAATCACCTTATCACCCAGCAGGGACAATGGCACAAAGACACCTCCCAGAAAACTCATGCCAAGTCCCACCACATTGGCCACCATAGATAAGATCGTGATCTTGGAAGCTATCTGCCCTACTAAAAATACGATCCCCATAGATACGCCAAGGAAGCATAACTCATTGAGCATAAAGAGCAGTCCCTGTCCGCTGAAAACAGGGAAGCGGAAAACCAGCAGTGTTCCTACATGGATCAAAAACAGAAAGATTCCCAGCGTGATGACTCCGGCATACAGCTCCAGATTACTCTTCCACGCAGGATACGGGGAGCTTAAGATCTTATTCCTGACGTCCTTTTTTCGGAAAGTAATCAACACCGGCCCCAGACTTTCAATGCAAATGACAATATAAATATAAGCTAAATATTTAAAGAAATAATACATCCTCGAAAATGTACCGTCACCACTCTCCTCAGCCAATTCCACCTCTGCCTGTAACCCTACTGTCTCCTTTGTCCGCGCCAAAGCCTCCTGATCTGTATAACCGCCGGCCAAATAAGCCCGCAAAGCCTGCATATAGCCCTGCACTGACTGTTCAAAAGCCTCCCCGTAGACTGTTCCGGGCACGGATATGATTTCAATCATTCCTTCTCCCGCCCCTGCTTTGACTTTTTCCGCAAAGCCCTTTCGGATCCTGAGTGCACAATGGATATTTCTATTGTAGATTTCATCCTGCAATGTCTCCGGCGTATCCTCTATTTCGACCAGGGTATTCCCTGCGGATAAATATTTTGCAATTCCTCTGCTAAGCTCTGACTGATCCTCGTCAAACAGGGCAAAAGAATAGCTGGCCGCCTCAAATTGTATCTCCTCGGATTTTCTTCCCTGTGTGGAGGTTGCAACACTCAGCACTATAAAAATCACCAGATACATAATAATCGTATTCTTTCTCTTACTTAATATCCGTAAAAAGCATTTATAAACTTGCATATTGATCCCTCCTGACCATGAGATAGCTGACAACTCCCAAAACTACTGTAATCAAAGCCAGCAGTAATATATTCCATGTAAAACGCTCGTAATTGTCGTATACATTCAGGGCATAAAAGGAATCACAGATCAGTGCCGCCGGATTGATGTCGTTAATGATTGGTATCCGATGCTCAATCCAATCCCGTATACCCGCTATCATTAAATCACTAAGCATACACAACAGCAGTGAGACGGCGACAAGAATAGCGACTCTTGTTGCCTCGCTAAGCCTCGGCAGCGCTCCGACAAACATTCCTAAAATCGTCCCCAGACTGGTTCCAACAAGTAACAAAAGGGCAATCGCCGCATAGTCATCCCCAATCTGAATATGGAGGACAAACTTCTGGTATAGAAACAGTAAAACAACTAATCCAAACTGGATCGTCTCCCCCATGAGAAACTCTGTTATCAAAAGCACTCTCTTTGGAACTGGTGCCACACACCGCCGTGCACCGAGGGCGCTGGAGTCTGCCTGCGTCCATTGGATTCTATCCAGAGATGAAAAAGAAGCAAACAGGCATGCCATGGCAAAAATAGCATAAAAATAATTGACATAGTAGTCCTGATTGCCCGAGCCGGATGCCTTCTTTTCACAAAATTCCACATCCTGCTGGACCGTTTGGAGTACCTGTTCAAGGTTTTGGGGCTGCTCCTGGGAAATTTCCTGCATGACTGCCGTCTCCTGCTTGATGCGACCCAGCATCATCTGCAAAATACTTTCCGGAATTCCGCTTTCCCGAACTACCAGCTTCCCATCATCCTTTTCATAAATAATGCCTGTAATCTCCTTTTCCTTAAGCATTTCCCTGGCTTCTTTTTCATCCGTCCAGGTTATGTCAAGCATTTGGTCTTCCCCCTCCTTGGACAATTCCTGCAGCACCTGATTCAAAATACTGTTTTCCTCTTCCTGCACGACTGCTACCGGAATCACCTCAAACTTTTCCGTAGATTCGAAAATATCACCAAATGCCAGATACATAAAAGTAGTCAAGATAAACGGGAACCCGAGACTCCAAAAAAGGGACTGCCTTTCTCGCAATAATGTCTTTGTTCCATAACGCAATATATGTAAAAACATCTCGCTCGCTCCTTTCCATCTAATCCCGCAAAGCCTTGCCTGTCAATTCCAAAAATACATCGTTTAATGTCGGCAGCTCGGTATATACACGCCCATAGGGAATATCCTCTTCCTCAATTTTCCGCAGTACATGTACCAGATTTCTTGTTCCTCCGCTAAAATAAAGCTTCAGGATCTGTTCCTCATAGTCCAGCTGATAGAGCTGCGGCAGCTGACGCAGGGAAGCCTGCTGCTCCTCTGACAGGGTAATCTGCTCTATTGTAATCGTCTCCGTATTTTTGATCATTTTCTTCAGTTCATCCTTCGTTCCCAGAGCAATACATCTGCCACGGTCCATAATCGCAATGCGGGTACAGATCTGCTCCACCTCTTCCATATAATGTGGAGTTTGTGCGATGGACCAGCAGACCACA
>CAYYGS010000195.1:0-5198 GCA_964471335.1 uncultured Jutongia sp. | reverse complement strand
AAGCTGGTTCTGCACCGGAATCTACCAATATAAATATTACAGATATCAGCGGTGTGGCATCACTGCTTGGCAGTGCACCGGCTGCGGCGGCAGCTCAGCCCGCTCCGGAGGCTGCAAAAGCAGCACCACAGCAACATGCACCGGCACAAAAGCCTGTGTATTATACAGAGGTTCGAAACAAAGAAACAGAGGATTCTCTGAACAGCTTGGTAGATTTACTGAAAGACGATGACACACCAAAGAAACGGGGATTTTTCTCTCGTTCCAAGTCAAAGTCCAAGAATGTACCGAAGGAACTTATTGCGGAACCCAAGTCATCCTATCAGATGTCCAGCCCGACACCTGTCAGATCATCAAGTCCGGCTTCGTCATCATCGCAACCGAATGCTAATCCGGCTATTTTTGCAAAGGCCGGCAAATCTTATACAAAAGTGGATGCACCACAGGCAGCGACGACAGCAGAATCTGCATCAGCAGATATTCCAAAGCCGTCTGTATCTGAACCAAAGGTATTTAAGCCTACCGCAACGAAGACCTTTGAAGCTAAAGCCGCTTCACCAAATGCCAGACCGGTGGAAACAACCGCTACTATTACAAAGCCACTGGAAGCTAAGGCAATCAGTACAAATCCAACAGAGGCTAAGCCTGTAGAAGCAAAATCTGTTGAAGCAACGGCAGTGATTACACCGAAAGCAGACTCTGCTCCGGAGACTCAGGCTCCAAAAGAGGATGAGGCAATTGATTCCTTCAAGGCTCGTCTGTTACAGGCACATTTATTACCGGATGAGAAATAATTTTCATATTAAAATTAAATTATCCATTGCTTTTTAGCAATGGATAATTTAAACTTGGGAATAGATATACAGGGAGGATGGAAAGAACTATGACAAAATTTGAATTTTTAGGTGATTTAAGCCGCTTGATCGCCGATCTGCCGCTGGAGGACAGAGAACAGGCGATGGAGTATTATGAAGATTACTTCGCAGATGCTGGCCCGGAACGGGAACAGGAAATCATAAGGGATTTCGTCTCTCCGGCATATATTGCAGAACAGCTTCGGGAAGCATCCCTTCAAAGACAGCAAGAGGCTAATAATTCAACATTTCAGGAGGAGGAGAAAAAGGCACAGGCAGCAGCATCTGCTGCCGCAGCTGAGAAACCAGCTGTTTTCAGCCGTAAATTGGCGGCACAGGCCAAAAAAAGTGCAGCACAGGCTGTAGGAGCTGCCCCAGGACAAAAGCCTGTATCGCAAACTACAGCGCAGCCTGGTATGACTTCTGGCGCTCCAAATACAATGCGGCCCGGTGCTCCCTCTGCACCTCCAAATACAGCGCAGTCTGGTGCCGCTTCCGGTGTTCCCAATACAGCACAACCCGGTGCGGCTCATACACCTCCAAATACGGCACAGGCAAGTGCGATTCCTACACCACCGCCTGCACTTTCACCTGCGGCGCAGGCAGCGATTTCTTCTTCCGCTCCGCAGACTCCGGCACAAGTTGCATCACAAATTTTGGCACAACAAGCAGACGGCTCCGGTTCTGGCAATAAAATGAGAAATTCTATTTTTCAGGAAACCACAGAAGAGGACCTGGAAAAGGAAAAGCAAGAACTGGAAATGAAGAAGAAAACAACAGTTAATATCAAATCAATCAGTGATACTACCGGTAAGGTAGACAAAAAGGCTGCTCGTGCAGCAGCAAAACAAAGAGCTGCTGAGGAAAAAGCATACAATGCTGACCGCTATAGCAGTTCAAAAAAGTCCATGATCGGTGTTGTGATGCTGATCACCTGTCCGATCTGGCTTGCAGCATTGGGGGTAATCCTTGGCCTCTTTGCTGCCGGCTTCGGTGTCGTCCTTGCCTGTGTAGCATTGGGTATTGGCTCTGTAGTAGCCAGTGTTGCTTCCCTGATGCTATCACTCATGTCGTTGTTTACAGCGCAAATTCCAAACTTTGTCTTTACTTTTGGATCTGCCTTATTCCTGTTTTCTGCCGGAATTGGCATATGCTACGCGGATTTCAAAATATTTACACGGGTTATTCCCGGAGCATATTTTAGCGTAATTGTGATGATAAAAAGCCTGAAGGCAAGGATTATGAGACTTGCACTGAAATAATATCGGGAGGTAAATACATTATGAATAATATGGCAAAAATTCTTATAGCCGTAGGAATTCTCGGTTTGGTTCTGCTCGGCTGCGGCATCGGCATGGGAAGCGGCTTATCCGCTGTGCCTGCCATGTTCTCAGAAGTTACATATCCGGAGGGATCACAGCAGGTCACCGAGGTGAAGAAGGCCGATATCCGTGCAATAGAGTTAAATCTCTTTCAAAGTGATATCAAAATCAAACTTGGAGAAAGCTTTGAACTGACAGGAACAGGATTTACGGACAGTTATGTATTAAACGGAACTTTTTATGCCGGGGCGACAGAGGCAACACATTCTGCCAATCTATTCGGCATGAATGTCAAGGTACCATCCAAGTGGGTGTGTGGTTATGGAAGCTATGTCCTGACGATTCCGGAGAAGCAATCGCTGGAACAGATTACAATACATACGAGTCATTGTGATATCGCAGGGGATAATCTGGTTGCACCTAATATCACAGTAGAGATGAAATCCGGAAATATGGATATTAACACCATCTCCGCAGACACTGCCGTACTGAGCACGACCAGAGGCAGGATCAATGTTCAGAATACACTGATCAACAGCTCTGCTACAGTTACTGCCACGAAGGGGATCGAGCTGAACAATTCAATCAACACGGATAGTCCTTTGAATAATCTTACGCTGACCACCTCCCGCGGTAATATTACAGTTGCCGGGAGGCCAACAGGGTCTTCCACGTATACTACAAAACATGGGGATATTACTCCGACTCTCTTTGGCAGTGAACAGAATTACTCCCTTAATGCGAATCAGGGGACTCTGAATGTAACCCCTTCAACTGTTGAGAATGCCGGAACAGACCATTATGGTGACGTATCTTTTGATTGTAAGCGTGGCACTGCCAATGTAACTTTCCAGGGGAAAGTGGAGCAGAAAAACTCCAAAGCAAAATAACGGCTAATATACACATGAAACATTACAGGCGGTCTCTACCATAGAGACCGCTTTTTTGTTGATGCTTGTTACCATTTGTTTCGGTAACAGCTTCTTTCAATCAATGACAATATACTTTTATGTTGACAGATAATATTATATGGGATATAATATCACTATCAAACAATATTATATGACGTATAATATTGTTTCAGGAAGGAAGATTACTATGGTATTTAACACCGGAGCTGCCTTATTAGATGCAATTGTGCTGGCTATTGTCGGAGAAACATCTGAAGGGACTTATGGCTACAAGATCACACAGGATGTCCGAAAGGCAATCGAGATATCCGAATCTACCTTATATCCCGTCCTGCGCCGTCTGCAAAAGGATGAATGCCTGGAGGTATATGACAGGGAATGTGGCGGGCGAAACCGCCGTTACTATAAGATCACGGAACGCGGCCGGAGACAATTAAGTCTGTATCAACAGGAATGGAAAATCTACATTGGTAAAATTAATGATATCTTACTGTAAAATATATTATTATATAAAATGGAAAAAATGAATGCTGTAACACCAAAATGTGTTCGCAGAAGGAGGATTACATGTCAAAATATGAATTTTTAGGTGATTTAAGCCGTCTGCTCTCTGATTTACCAGAGGAAGAACGAAAACAAGCACTGAAATATTATGAGGATTATTTTGCCGATGCTGGCGATGAACACGAACAGGATGTCCTTCGCGAACTGGGAACGCCGGAGGAAATTGCCAGACAATTAAAAGCAGACTCTCAGGAATCCATTGAATATGGAGACGGCGCTTTCAACGTCATCAAGAATCCGATCAAAAAAGTGCAGGATGATATAGATACAGAGGGCTCTTCTTCCGAAAATACATGGCACCAGGCCAATTCCTCTTCAAATTATCAGAGCGGTGAACAATCCGGTTCTTATACGGCCTCTGCTGATTCCAACGAAAGCAGCGGGACAAAAATAGCCCTGATCATCATACTCGCCATTCTCCTCTCTCCCATCTGGGGTACTGGATTCGTGGGCGTATGCTCTCTGATCGTGGGAATATTCTCCGCATGTCTGGGGATTCTGGCTGCCTTTGTCCTCGGCGGCGGCGGCGTTAGCATCGCAGGCGTATGTTGCTTCTTCGGCGGTATTATCGCTGCCATTACCGGTGAATTTGGAGCAGGAATATTGACGATGGGCGTTGGCTGTATTCTTTTCTCTGCCGGCGCAATATTGTGCTATTTTGGTATTATGTTTTGCATTAAGATGTTCCCGCTGCTCTTCCGGCAAGCCGGCAGGTTCTTTCAATGGTGCAGCGACAAATTTAATCAGGTATTATCACACTGAGATGAGGTGTTTGAAGTTCCGCTAATGCATGAAAAAGGCAAAACCGGCGTTTTGCCTTGCAAGAAATCCTTCGGATTTCTTGGTTACGTACCACTACGTTGCGAGCAATTTCCTATTAGATGAAAAATCCATACCGGGCGGAACCAAATAAAACCTGTGAAGAACGCAAAGCCAGCGTTCATAATCGAGAAAGACGGGGTATAAGCATGAAAAAAAGAAACATTTTTTTAACTTCATTACTGATCATATTATTAGCAGGAATCCTGCTATCCGCTCTCGGTGTCATGATGGGCGGCAGACTGTTCTCTTTCCAGATACAGGAATCCAATTCTGACGCAGACGGAGGATCTCTTCAATCTGGCACCACCATCATTGACAATACCTCAGCCGCCACGATTGAGAATATTGATCTCCATGTTCAGATGAATAACGCTCAGATTATATCCGGAGACCATTTTGAGATCAGCGGAGATGGCAGATATTCCTCTTCCATTCAGAATGGCACCTGGTATATCAAGACCAAAAAGCAAATTGCTGAAATTCGTTTCCTGTCTCACCGCATTAAGATCCCCGTATTCTGGCGCGCCTTTTGGAATCATGGAGCTGATGCCAAATATTATAGCAATAATACAATAATGCTCCCAACAGGCACTAAATTTAAAAACGCCGAAATTCGCGTCTCCGCCGGGGATTTATCTGCCACAACACCTCTCTGTGCGGATACGGTCAATCTGGAAACGGGAGCCGGCAAATGTGAATTTCAGGAGATCCTCTCCGATTCTCTC
>CAYYGS010000194.1:0-5236 GCA_964471335.1 uncultured Jutongia sp. | reverse complement strand
GTCTTAATTTCCTGATGCGTGCCTTAGCTAATTTAATGCGCGTCTCCTTCTTCTGCCTCTTACGTGCCTCCTTGGACTCATATGCCTTCTCCTGGGCAAGCACTTCATATTCTTCTTTCATGTATTTCTCATATGCCTTAACCACTTTTGCCCAGTCAACCGTTTCATCTTTTAAGGAATCATATTTATTCTTGGCACGGGCAGCATAGGCCTTACGCGTATCATCATCCTCTATCGAAGATATCATATTCCGCAGCTCCTCATAGCTCTCCTCAAGAGTATAATAATCTTCCAATCCCCCAATCGTCATCGCCTCAAAGGCTTTTAATTTCTTAAGAACCGTTTTTGCATACTGGACATCTTCAAGCTGGTCGGCATACTCCGACTTCTCCGTCAGAATCAGTGTAGAAAAATAATCCTTCCCCCCTGTTCTCTTTTTGTTCCATCCGTCTCTGTCCCGCTAATCAACTCACCTGCACTATTATACTCTGCCAGGCAGATTGTCTCTGGGACAGCAAAATCTAATGGCTCCCGGTTCTTATGTATCTTGTCCATAAAGTCCTTCCAGATCTTTCCGGAAATTGCCGCTCCTGTAGCTCCCGGCATTGCCCTCGGTGTATCATATCCTGCCCATACAACTGTCGTAAAATACTTGGTGTATCCACAGAACCAGACATCCTTGCCGGAATTGGCTGTACCAGTCTTACCGGCACAAATCTGGTCATTGTCAAGTTTCAGGGCATGTCCGGTAGCATAAGACTCATTCAGGACGCCCTTTAACACATCAGTCATCAGCCATGCAGCATCCTCTGAATACACCTGTGTCGTCTCCTCTGAGTTCTTATAAACCTCACCCTCTGCAACACGCTCAATTTTGCGTATACAGGTTCTGTCACTGTAGCTGCCGCCATTTGCCAGCGCTGAATAGCCTTTCGCCATATCTACTACACGCACACCCTCGGTAAACCCGCCAAGGGACAATGCCAGATTGTCATTATCAATATAGCTGAGATTATGGAAATGCATTTTATCCAAAAATGACATGCCGTACTTTGGCGTAATCTTTTGCAGCACCTGCCATGCAATCGTATTGATGGAACGTTCGACTGCCTCCCTGATCCGTACATTTCCGCGGTAAGAACCCCCTGAATTCTTGGGGCCATTTTCAATCGGCTTGTCTACCATTAACGTAGAAGGTGAATATACTCCTGACTCAAATCCCGGCGTATAGTCAATCAACGGCTTAATCGAACTTCCCGACTGCCTTGCAGAAAGGTATGCCCTGTTGTAAGCATCCTTGGTGCCGCGTCCGCCTACAACGGCAACCACATAATTTGTCATGTTATCCACACAGACTGCAGCCCCCTGCAGGGCATACTTTCCAGAATCCTTATTTCTCTCTTTATTATAAGCAAGCCCTTCATTTATGGACTTTTGCAGCTTCTTCTGTTTTTTCATATCAATGGAGGTATAAAGCCTGTAGCCGCCTGAACGAATCTCATTACATTTCTGGCTGTAAACTTCGCTGTAACGCTCCTTGTATTCCTTGTAATCCTTTTTATCTTTAAAAGTATACTGGAACTGGAATTCCTCTTTTTCCATCAGTGCCAGTGCCGCACAGTGAATAGCATAGCTGGTCACGTAACTTTCATTTGTACCATCCTCGGCAATCTGGAGTGCCCTTATTTTCTTCTTTACTGCTGTATTATACTCTTTCTGGGTAATCGCTTTTCCCTTCAGCATAGCAGAAAGCACCTCATTGCGTTTTTTTAAAGCATTATCCGGATTTGCCACCGGATCATAACGTGACGGGCTGTTGGAAATCCCGATTAGCAATGCCGCCTCCTGCGGCTCCAAATCTGCACAGCTCTTCCCGAAATAATACTGGCTTGCCGCTTCCACACCATAACAGCGGTTTCCATAAAAGTTACTGTTACAGTAAAATTCCATGATTTTATCTTTTGAAAATTTGGCTTCTACTGTAGGCGCCAAAATAATTTCCGCAATTTTTCTGGTAAAACTCTGACTCTGAGTTAAGAGATTATTCTTTATGACCTGCTGGGTAATGGTACTTCCACCCTGCGTGATTTCCATGTGATTTTTCAGAAGAGCAACACTGGCACGCAGCGTCGCCAGAACATCCACACCGCCATGCGTCTTAAAACGCTTGTCCTCTACAGCAATGTAGCCATTATATATATATGGAGAAATATTTTTAATTTCTACATAAGTATACCGTCCGGTATTGACCGAACCCACTTCATTTCCCTTCGCATCATAAATCACAGTATCCTCGCTCATGATAAAGTCATCTTCACTGAGATTTACCAGCTTTTCAAAAACTTCCTCCCTCGCTTCGGTAACCATGGGTAATACCTTGATATAAACACAGATTCCTGCAATCACACAGACAACTAACAGCGATGCAAGGATACCAAGCATTGCTCCAAATACATTGGAGATAACCCCCATGTAACCGCCAATTGTTCCTATAATAACACGCAGTCCGTCTGCTATCCTCCTTAGTATATTCAGTTTCTTCCTGCCGCCCATATCATTCCTCCATTTACCAACTTTACAGTTATCCCTTATTTTATCACATTTTTCCGTAATAGAAAAGCCGGAATTCCCTTAAAAATACCTGAGTCAGCAATTATTTCCATTGGAATATAGACAAAAAAGAGTTAAAATAGAAACAGGATACTGTTACTGTTGTGTCAGGGATGAAACCACCCTGTGGGATACGGCAGCTCAAAAAATCACGAAAATGGGATACGCTATGCAAAGGAAAATAGGGACACACTTTTTGAAATCAAAAAAACAGGGAAAAATTATCTTGGCAATACTGGCTCTTCTGACTGCCAGCTATTTTATACTCATCAATTTTCTTGTCAGTGCGGCGCTGGTTCCTTCATTTATGGAGAAGCTGGAGGCTTTTGAGCGGATTACATCGGAAAGCTACGCTATGCAGGTTCAGACAAACGACATAAAAACCAACCAGCAGGAAATGCTTGACAAGACAAAAGAATGGCTCGCAGATGCTGCATGCCGGAAACTTATCAATAAATCAGACGATGGCTATACACTGGTGGCGAAAGAATTTTTTGCCAGAGAAAACAGCCACAAATGGGTGTTAATCCTTCACGGATATACAGGCTGGAAAGAAGAAATGTACCCTTTTGCCCACTGGTATTACGAACAGGGATTCCACGTACTTGTGCCTGACCTCAGATGCCAGGGCGAAAGCGAGGGCGATTTTATCGGAATGGGATGGACAGACCATTTTGACTGCATGCTCTGGTTAGATTACATATTATCGCAGGATAGCAACGCTGAAATTGCAATTCACGGCCAGTCTATGGGCGCAGCTACCGCTTTGATTATGTCCGGGGACAGCCTTCCGCCGAACGTGAAAGCGGTTGTCTCTGACTGTGCATATACCGACGCCTACTCTATGTTTGGCGAAAAGATAACCGAATGGTTTCATCTCCCTGCTTTTCCGTTCGTCGATACGGCTTGTTTGATTTTAAAACTGCGCGGCGGGTATGACCTGCAGGATGCCTCAGCAATCAACGCTGTGCGGAAAAGTTCCGTTCCCACCCTGTTTATCCACGGGGAACAGGATGCCATGATTTCCGTCCAGATGTCAGAGGATTTGTACAATGCCGCACACTGTCCCAAAGAACTTCTGATTGTGGAGGGTGCCGGACATGCACAGGCACAGGATAAAAATCCAGAATTATATTACAGGACGATAAAAACATTTATTGATACATATTTTTAGGAACTGCCGGAAAGTAACATAACCAAACTGCACAGAATATTTTTTGGCAGTTCCTTAACTCCACACATACGGCGTTTCCTGATAGACATAATAATTTACCCAGTTAGAATAAACTGCATTGGATGTACCGCGCCATCTAAGCAGTGGACGCTGGCTGCTGTCATCATCTGGATAATAATTTTCCGGCAAATCAATTGGCAGATTCTTTTTTAAATCCCTCTTATACTCCGTATCCAGCGTCATGCGGTCATACTCCAGATGTCCCAGCACAAAAACATGCTTTCCATCCGTTGATACCAGTATGCACTCCCCAAGTTCATCTGAATCTGCCAGCACCTGCAGCTTGTCACAGCGGGCAATCTCCTCATGATCCATATAGGTGTACCGGGAATGGGGAACCATAAAAACATCGTCAATCCCCCGCAGTAACGGCTCTTTGCGATGGTGAACCCGAAATTCATAGATACCGAATATTTTCTCCTCAAGCAAATGCTTATGTATACCATAATGATAATACAATCCTGCCTGGGCGCCCCAGCAAATATGAAAAGTACTTGTCACATTATGCTTTGACCATTCCATAATCTGCGTCAGTTCATCCCAATACTGCACCTCTTCAAACTCCATCTGCTCCACCGGAGCACCGGTAATCACCAGGCCATCAAACCTCCTGTGCCTGACCTCATCAAATGTCTTGTAAAATTCATTCAAATGGCTTGCTGGCGTATTTTTCCCGACATATGATGCCGTTGTCATAAACGTAATATCTATCTGCAGAGGTGTATTGGACAGACTCCGCAACAGTTGAATCTCCGTGTCCTCCTTTAACGGCATCAGATTGAGGACAGCAATACTAAGGGGACGGATATCCTGTATTGTAGACCTCGTCTCATCCATCATGAAAATATTCTCTTTCTCCATTACTTTCTTTGCCGGAAGATCATTTTGAACTCTGACTGGCATCTAACCACTCCTCTCTGCTATAGCTGAAACTTTTCTATAAACTCTTCTTCGGTAAGAATCGGAATATTCAGTTCCTTTGCCTTCTTATTCTTTGAAGAATTGCTCATACTATCATTATTTATCAAATAATTCGTCTTACCTGTCACACTTGAAGTCACCTTGCCGCCGCGGCTCTCAATCAGCGCTTTCACCTCACTGCGGTTAGCAAAATGATTCACACTTCCGGTTATGACAAACTGTATTCCTTCCATATTACTATTTTCACCTGCCGTCCCTTCCTGCTCCAAAACCACAACAGAAAGCAGGTCATCAATCATCCTGTTATTCTCCTCATCGGCAAAAAAGGACACAACAGACTTTGCAATCACACCGCCAACACCGTCGATTTCTACCAATTCTTCCTCTGTAACACGGCGTATTCGGTTAAAATCCTGTCCCAACGCTTTGCAAATCATTCTGGCATTTGACGGGCCAACACCTGGAATCCCA
>CAYYGS010000193.1:0-5272 GCA_964471335.1 uncultured Jutongia sp. | reverse complement strand
TTATAACCACCCTGCCCTTCCTGATCACATTTCTCACAACGCTTACATCCCTCTGCACTTCCTCTGGTAAGCTTAATACAAAAATCTGTAAAATTATAACATTCGCTGATATAACTGCCATCATCGCCCACTGCTACCGTCGCAAGTCCTGTACTCATTGCCCAGTTGCTCATGATCTCCTCAAATTTGGCCATATCGCAAAAATCTTGAATCTTCATCCTGATACTCCTTCCTTATTAGTTTTATATGCCTTCCCAAAATTGAGAACGCATTCATAATACTCCCGAGTATGTTTCACGTCTCCCAAGATATACTCCAATATTACCAAAAAAACAAAAAAACTACAACAAAATATACAAAAAAAATGAAAAAGATTGATTTATTCCCATAATCATGTAACAACCAGCCATAATACTATAATTTTGCCGAATCTGCCGACATCGCCAACTCATACGCCGTATACTCATGGCTATAATGATACCCAAGCTTTTGCGCCAGGGCAGCCGACCATTTATTCTGTGCATCCCAGCTTGGATACCAGCCGCGCTTGAGGCATTCCAGAATCAATTTAGCACCGGATACATAGGCAAGTCCGCGTCTCCGATAATCCTCCCTGGTATCGATCTCAATCTCAATGCCAGACAAATACCCGGAATAGGAGGACGCCCCTGCTACAATCTCATCTCCCCGCAAAATAACGACTCCCAGCCCATGTTTCTGAAATAATTCATAACTGTCATACTGCGCTACCCAGTCGCAGCACCACGGGATTTGACTACATCTGTAGAATAACATTTCGTCAATCATCCGGATACAAAATTTCTCTGGCAGGCCTGCAACCACCTGTTCTAATGCCTTTCTGTCGAAAATATCCCCCTCCTTCTTGATCGCATAGCGCGTCACCTTCCGGGCATCCTCTCCGTAACACTCCTCAATTACCGGCTCCCAGTCATCGCTCTGTGGCACAAGAATCACGCTCTCCCGCTCCAGGCAGCACTCCGGCAGATCGGATATAATCTCCCGGTTCGGCCTTCCGGCCACAAAGCAAAAATCTCCCAAAACAGCCATCGCTGCCGCAGGATCTTCTCTATCATCAACAAAAAGATGTCCCATTACATTTTGTAGGCATGACAAAATCGAAGTATCTGTACTTCCCTCAAATAAAATATCAGCCTTCTCAGACGTGTCCACCTCGTATATCATATCGCACCTCTCCTATCATATATATTATTTTGAAAAAGGGAGCTCCAGAATCTCCTTCCAATCCTCCTGTATCCTCTGATCCAGTCCCTGCACATGCTTTTCCAACTTTTGCCTGTCCTCCAGCATGCCTTTCGTCCCCTGCCGTAACATCTGACTGGCATAATCCCCCACAAAATCATATTCTGAATGATATGTTTTCTCATAACAATGATTGTAAGCGGTATCATTGCCAAGTACCTCATACACCTCTCCATCCCGAAATGTAATGGTAAGCTGGATTCCCTCGGTCCGGTCGCTCCAATTGACACAAAAACTCTCCACCTCTTCCAGGGTATATTCCTTCCTCTGACCGGAAGTGATGACATGAAAAGATCCCCCCTCTATCTCCGTATAGTTTCCATTCTGTAAATAAATCATCACGCCGCCAATCACAATACAGACGGCGCAGAACAGAAAGATCAGCTTCCGAAACCATTTCCAGCCCGATTGCACGATCCCCGCAATGAATGCGGCAACGCCAAGCAAAATAAAGAGCAAATCATAAGACTCTGCATAACTCCGATATATAATATCGGCTTCCCCAAGCGAAGGCTGCACCACTGATTTCATAACGACCCATAAAAATACAATTGCCAGAATCGGCACGACGATGATTCCCAGCACCTCAACAACAGAAAATATTTTACTGCTGATTTGCAACGCGACCCCCATAGCGTCTTCTTCGCCCCTCTGCATCTCTCGATTGATCTGCCACTTTTTTATCAGGTATGCCCCACACACCATGACCAAACTGACCAGCCCTGTCAGACAAACGACAATCATTCCGGAAACACGGTGGCTGCCATCAAACCATACAGCCCCTGCACAAAGCACCACACAGGCCAGAATCATCAGGGCCGGAACACAAAGTCTTTTGCGCAGCTTCGCGAAGTATTCCTCCACATCAAAAGCATGAAAACGCAGTACGCGGCTGACCGCCTGCTGACCGTCCAACAACTCTGGTCCCGTTATATAGAGAAAACGGTTTAGACAGTATCTTCCCGCATCCCATGATATTACGCCGGCAAGAATGACCCACAGCCATCCACCATTCCATCCACAATTGCATAAATACAATGACAAAATTACAAAAAAACTTACCATTTCGATCAGGGATAAAATATACCTGCCCCGCCCCGCCGGATTATGCTCCAGGATCCATTCACTAAGTTCTTTCATCTCTATCCTCCACCTTTCATACCAGCATCATATTATTAAGTCAAACCTGTGTTTCCCTTTGCATACCGCTATGTTACGGACAATTTCCTATTGGATGAGATAAAAGCAGTCCACGAAGAGAAGCCTGATCATCCAGCAGCTCTGTCCTTGCCCCGAATGTCTCCAGCTTCCCCTCCTTCAATATACCGACAAAATCCACCACCTCATCAATATCATCCGGCAAATGCGTAGAAAGCACGACACTGACTTCTTCTTTTGCAATATACTCCTGCAGTAATTCCATGAAACCCACGCGGAAGACTGCATCCAGATTTCCCATTGGCTCATCCAGTAGCAACAGCCGCGGATGCCGTGCCAGAACAAAGGCAAGTTGTACCTGCTTCTTCTGCCCCAGTGATAATGTATCCACTCTCTGCTGCAGAACCTCTTCCCCCAGATCAAACCTCTCCACAAGCTGCCGGAATTCCTCCTCCCTGTATTCCGAATAGAGGCTTCCAAGCAACCGTTGATTCTCATTAACCGTCTGATTCTCAAAAAAGATTGCCTCATCACCAAGATATCCGATCCCTCGGCGAAGCACCGCATTGCCAGCTGTCACTCTCTGCCCGCAAAATAACACGTCCCCCTCATCAGCGCACAACGCCCCGGCAAGAAGCCGCATCAATGTACTCTTGCCTGCCCCGTTATCTCCCAGAAGCGCCATGAAATATCCTGCTTCCAACTGAAATTGAATTCCTGATATCTTAAAGTCCGACTTTTTTCCCGGAATTTTGTAGTTCAGATTTCTTACCTCTAGCATGATTCTTCCTCCCAAAGCAAATCCACCATTTCCATCACGTCATCTTTTGACATGCCTGATTGCGCACAAGCAGAAAGAACCCGTTTCATCTCCTCCTCCACGCCATACGCACGCTTTTCCTCTAAAAACTCCCTGTCTGGATCATCCACAAAAAAACCCTTCCCCTGTACGGAGTAAATCATCCCCTCCTTCTCCAGCTCCTCATAAGCACGCTTTGTCGTAATCACGCTGATCTTTAAGTCACTGGCAAGCCCACGGATTGAAGGCAGGGCATCGCCCTTTTTCAGTTCCCCATCAAGGATCAGGGAACGGATCTGTTCACTGATCTGTCCATAGATGGGAACTCCACTCTTTGATTGTAATCTGATATTCATAATACTCCCCCATGCCGTTTCTAACGGTATGCCGCCCTTTGGCGGCTCAAATAGAGATAAAGCACTGTTCTCGTCTTTTACGCTTCCCTGTACTCCGAATAATCCATCCCCTGAATACAATGAATCACCTCACGCAGCTCCAGTACAAGGGTGATCCCGCCCAGCACCAGCATAATTTCTGCATCATAGTCTGCCAAAGCAAGAGGAAAACGAACATTCCCAAATCGATAACTGATGTAGAATATGCAGCTGAATACGGAAAGCAGCGACGCCAGAACACTGACCCCTATCCCCCTGTACTCCTGCCGATCCTCTGGCTTCCCTGATTTCTCCGATCTTTCCGGATTCTCCGGTCTCCCCGTCTTCTCCACTGTCTCCGGCTTTGGTATCTGGCCGCTTCCCACGCAGAAAAGCCCTGCACGGTAATTAAAATAATAGAAAAATAATACCACTGTCATATAGATCAGAAACAGCACAAGCTCCAGATCCCACGAATCATCTGTCCGCCGGCAGGCAAGCCAGACATAGCCCGCCGTATTAACCGCAGAATAAAGCCCTGCCACCAGCGCACTTTTGATGATAACACTCCTCTTCTTCTCCCAGCTTGTCTGAGGTAATATATAATCAATCTGTCCATATAGTCTCAATATGGTGAATTCCATAGAAGTCAGCAGAAGCATGCAGATTATGGAATAGGGATAATCCCGGAGAAGCACTCCGCCAAAAAGCATAATCAACAGCAGACAAAGCTTCACAACCCCCATTACACAGCAGTTTTCCACCCACAATTCCCTACCGATCTGTCTCATCCCGCTCATCCCCCTTCTCTGTATAGTACATAATTTCCTTTAACGAGGCGTATCGGCTGTATTCCTTTAACTGCTCCGGAATCTCCTCTCTCCCTGCCCTCACCAATACCTCCTGATGCATCGACCTCTCCCGCATCCCTGCAACCGGAATATCCGGAAACGCCGCCAGCACATCCTGCTCCACCTCCAGCAGCTGATATTCCTCCCGTAGATGATCAAGCGTTCCAAAATATTTCTGTCTGCCCTCAGACAGCCATAAAACATAATCTGCAATCTGCTCAAGTTCGTCTACAAGATGGCTCACATAAATCACTGTTTTCGTTTCATCCTCTGTCAGTTTCCGGATGATCCTGTGAAATTCCTCCCGAAATTTCACATCCATTCTGGCTCCCGGCTCATCAAAAACATAAACCGCCGCCTCATAGGATAACGCAAAGGCCAACTGCTGTCTGATCTGCTGGCCCTGTGACAGATTTTTGATCTGTCTTTTTTCCGGCACCTCAAATTGCTGTAACAGCCTGTAATATTTCTCCCTGTCAAAATCATGGTAATAACAGCCGTACAGCTTCTCACACTCCCTCGGGGTCATAGCTGCCGGAAAGGGTGACTGGCTGAGAACAAACGCCAACTTTCCCTGATACCCTATTCGATCAGTTCCCGCCGAGATGCCCTGCAAAAAAATATCTCCCGCATCCGGCCGATAGCTGCCAAGCAGCAGCCTGCTAAACGTCGTCTTGCCTGCGCCATTCCTGCCAATCACCCCGAGTACATACCCGGCATCGACAGAGCATGTAATCTCCTCCAGAGCAAACTCTCCCTTTTTCTTCCTCAACCCCCTGCACTCCAACAAATGCATCCTGTCCAACTCC
>CAYYGS010000192.1:0-5299 GCA_964471335.1 uncultured Jutongia sp. | reverse complement strand
TTACCCTTCTGCGTAATCTTAAGCACCTTCGGATTAAAGGACTTATACTTCACTGTTGCATCCGGCTCCAGATTATATACACGAAGCTTCGTTGACTTCTTAATCAGCCTCTTCTTCGCGATCAATACCGTAGGTGTCTTGATCACATTCGTCTTGAAGCTCTTGAGCTCCTTCGCATTCTTAAACTTCTTGCGGACAATGATGTTAACCACCAGACGGTTCGTATAATCTCCCTTCACTGCCGTAAAAGTAAGTGTTGTCTTACCAACCTTCTTTGCCTTAATAATACCCTTCTTATTAACAGTCGCTACCTTCGGATTGGTAGATGTGCAGATAATCGTTGCTCCCGCACATTTCACCAGTTTCAGCTTTGCCTTCGTCTTCTTCTTCATAACCTTACGAAGCTTAAAGCCCGGAATCTTATATTGCTTTGCCATCTCCAAAAGCTGTTCATAGGTGTACGGATTACCGCTTGCCTTGAGCTTGCTGTTGACTGCCTGCTTCTCGCCATCTGTCATCTGATTCCAGATTGTCTCTCCGGATACAATGATGTCTCTCGTCAAATCACTGATCTCAATAATCATCACGCCATCCTTACCCGTTACATACTCACGGATAAACTGGTCTGCCTTATCATTCTCCTCCGGTGTAAATGTACTATTCGGAATCGGAGTCTGTGTTGGCGCTACAGATGCCGATGCACTCGGACTCGGAGAAGCGCTTCCTGCCGGCGTTCCGCTCGGTGCAGGTGATGTACTGCCCTGCGGATCACCACTGGTGGATGGCTCATCGCTTCCCACAGGATCACTGCTTACATCCGGTGACGGCGTTGTCAGACCTTCATTTCCGGATGGCGTCGGAACAGGCGTATCTGTCGGCATCTGAGAAGGAGCCGGCGGCAGGGTCGGCTTTGGTGTTGCCTCTGTCCATCCCTTATTTGTAATCACGATATCTCTGGAACCACCAACAATATCTTCCGGCTTAACATTTTCCAGTATTTCTGCCACTGCATCCTTTGCCGATACTGACACGATACGATAGGTACTGCCGTCTGCCGGCAGGTTCGTAAAGATGACTACATCTTCACCACTCGTACTCCATGTTGTTGGGGAACTTGGATCTGCCACATAATTGCCGTTTTCATCCTGACGAATGTTCACGATTCCAATATAGGCGCCGTCCTGCATTTTCAGGATCGCATATTTATAATCAGGATCAGCCGGATCCACCTTGATTGTAATCGTATCATCGACCGGATTCTTGGTACCATGATCATCGTACTCCGTCTCCCAGTCTTTATCCGGAATATTCGGTCCTATAATAACGGTATTAATCTTATCCGGGCCATCGTCTTTTGCAACCTCTACCTCAGATACCATATAAGTCTTATCTCCCGGAACTGTCACCCGGATGATGGTTCCCGGCTCTACATCATAATACCCGGTATAGTCTCCCTCCGTAACACCTGGCTTGATCTCGTTGCCATCCTCATCTACTGCAGGAAGATCTGTTACAATATTCCCCTCTTCATCCAGAATACCATAAATCTTATCCGGCATCGTCGGTCCGATCACCAGAACTTTGTCTTTCTCATTCGGGTCATTTCCAATATCGACACCCGCATTTGTTCGGGTCGCATCAAATGGATCTGAATCAATATCACCTGTATAACGGTCTACACCCTTTACAGTCACCACAATGTCTTTATCAATCAGTTCCTTCCACAATGTCAGCTGGGATCCTGTCTCTCCGGGAATCGGTATCAGATTATTCCCATTCTTAACTGACCACTCATATTCCAAAGAACCATGAGACTGATCCGGCTTCACACCGCTAATATTTGCTTTAAGAACCGTTCCCTCGCTAACAACCGGATCTCCGTTGTCATTCTTTGTTGTATTCGTAATGGAAACGGTACCACTGATCCTCACCTTATCATCAAAAGGAGCAGATGTCACCTTACCGGTATAATCATCCTTCCCTGACACTTCTACTATCAGTACCTTGTCAAAGGTTGTACTGTCCAGCGTATATGTCTTGTTGGTTGCATTCGGGATCTTCTTCACAGAAACAGATCCGTCTTTCGCGGTCTCCTCATAGAACCACTGATATGTCAGATGGCCATCCTGCGCCCCAGCCGGCGTGATTCCTGTGATATCTGCCTCCACACGGGTGCCAACCTGACGGATCGGATTGCCATCCTCATCCTTATTATTAGCATCCTTATTCTCAATCACTACTTTACCGGCAATCGGTGTCTTGTCATTTTCTTTCTGATACTCATCATCCGTAATAATCTCCGGCGTTGTCTCTTCAGCAGTGATAATCTCCTGGCCGAGACCATCCTTCAGCTTCTGATCGTCTCCATTCATACCGCCAAATTCGATATAATAACCCTCAACACCGTCTCCGGATTCATTTTCATTATCGTTCCATCTTCCAAACTCGTATTTTCCATAATATCCATATGCCTCATCAGTTGCATAGCCACCGTTCGGCTCAATATTGGAACCATTATTCCAATTGGAGAAGCAGCCATCATATGTGGAAAAACCACCGTCATCCTTTCCATAGACAGGATCCGGAATAGAATCTCCATAAGCTGCCGTCTGATAACCAAAATCCATATCCCTCTGTCCCTCAGGACCACTTACCCAGCGCCATACGAAATCAATATCACAGCTGCTCGGATCAAATTTCTTCGGATCCTTCCATTTCGTATCCGGATCACTATAATCAGAATTATCTAATTCCAGACGGTTACATCCCAACCATCCCTTCCGCGCATAATTTTCCTGGTTCTGCACAGGAAAGGTATGCAGAAGGAAACGATCCTCTGCACGGGAAGTCAGAGTCGTCAGATATCCCTTTACACCCGGCGCCTGATCAATAGAAGCCGTCTTACTTTGCTTATAAGCGTCCGTCCACTTCACCGGCCAATCGAGTGTATCATGGATATATCCGTAATAGTGGCCGTCAAAGTAGTACAGGTCAAAGGTTCTGCCGTCAATTGTCGTTGTAACCTTTCCACCTGCAGGCATTGTCACAGCACTGACATAAACCGTCTGGTTTTCTGTAGCCGTCGTCGTATACCGAACTGTCCTCAGAAAACTTTGTACATCATCTGCACTCACTCCACTTGCCCAGGAGAAGATGACCGACTCATATTTTCCCGTTGTCGTCACCTCTTCATAAGACTCATTCATGCTGTTTCCGGAAACAATACCATATCCCTTCACACCATCAATTGTCGTCTCTGTCAGCTTCAGGTGTCCGCTGCTCACACGAATCGTCAACCCTGAAATCTGATTGCCCCCTGCATTTACTGACGTGTTCGGATAGGTATAATAACCTGTTCCTTTCTCCAGGCTTCCCAGAGAGATCTCTGCTTCCTCTCCGGCCGCCTTTGTCTCTCTGCTTCCTATAATCTGTCCGGCAGTCAAACTACTCACCACCATAGAAAATGCAAGCAGGAAAGACAAACACTTTGTTTTCCATTGTTGTAATTTCATTTTGATTCCTCCTTATATAGATATATTTATATCAGAAAGCATAATACCATTTATGCCTTCTTTATTCCGTCCGGAAAGCGCCCATTTCCTCATCCATTTTATCGGCAATACCGCGCAGGTCTTTTACCTGCACAGAGATATTCTGCATAATGTTAGAAACCTCTGTGGCCGATGCAGATGTCTCCTCGGCTCCCGCCGCATTTTCCTGCGCAATCGCGGACAAATTGCTAACTACATCCACAATATTCTGCCTTGTTTCATTTAATTTCTTTGTGTGTTCCTCAATCACCCTTGTTTCATCAATCGACTGGCGTATACTCTCCTGAATCTGCTCAAAGGCTACATCCGTCTTATGTACCTGTCCGCTTTGCTTATCGATAATTTCAAGCACCTTCTCCATCATTTCTACCGTCGTAACAGAATTTTGTACAAGTACATCTACAATCTCACTGATCTCCACCGTAGCCCCGTTTGACTGATCCGCCAGAGACTGTATTTCACTGGCCACTACTGCAAAGCCCTTGCCAGCCTCTCCTGCTCTCGCCGCCTCAATTGACGCATTCAACGATAATAGATTCGTCTGACTCGCAATATCTGCAATCATATTCGTTGCCACACCAATCTTCTCGGCAGAAGCATTTGTATGTTTCGTCTGCTCACAAATCTGTTGAATGTATTGCTCCGCTTCAGCGTTAATCTTATTGAGACTTGTCAGGATATGCTTTGCCTGTTCACTCGCTTCATGCATCACCTCTGTCTGATGGATAAGATCTGTCACCTTACTGCTTGTATCTTCAATCATCTCACCCATTACCATGATGTTTTCTGTTGCCGATTGTGTTTCCTCAGCCTGCGATGTGGCTCCTGAAGCAAAATCACTGACCGCATTCTCCACCTGAATCATCGTATCTGATGTATGAATACTATCCGCATCAAGCTCTCCCGCTACCTCCGTCACATTCCTGCTGCCTTGCCGAATTGTATTGACAGCAACACAGAGTTCCTGACAGAGCAGATTAAGCGCGCGGCTCATTTTCCCAGTCTCATCTGATCGATTCTCCATCTTAACCACACGAGGATCCACCGTAAAATCCATGGCCGCCATTTTCCCTACGCACTCACATATAATATGTATCGGTTTTGTCAACCTGCCAGACATGAAAAATCCAAACAAAATGAAAATGATCGAGACAACAATTTCTCCACTGATACCAACAGCATTGATCTGATTCACTCCCGCATAAACTTCGTCCTGGTCTGCCGAAATGATCAGCATGAAATCAGCGGAATCATCCACATAAATTCCTGCATATTTCGTCGCACCATTAAAAACGTAGCTTACGGTGGAATTTTCTACCGTCTTTCCAGCCTGCAGATCACTGACAATCCCCTTCACCACGCTATTTTCTACGGGCTGCCCGATTTTATCCGCCGTAGGATGATACAGCATTGTTCCATCCTTTGACACAACATAAGCATAGCTCGATTCGATCCCTTTCATTCCGACATCACTCAGCTCACTCTGCAAGGTCTCCACGGACAATGCCTTTTCCTCTCCGATCAGCTCCACTTCGTCCCTGATCATCTGACCATAAGACGATGCAAGATCACCCATGTAGTTCATCGCCATTTCTGACATCTCTTTTTTTGTATTTAGAGAGTACAGCACAATTAATGCCGTCCCTGTAATTACCACTGCTGCTACGGTCAACAAACAAATCCTTGTCCGAATCGAATACAGCCGTTCCTTCCATTTCTTTTTCCCCTCTTTCTCTTTTGACAAAATG
>CAYYGS010000191.1:0-5335 GCA_964471335.1 uncultured Jutongia sp. | reverse complement strand
CTACCGGCGTGACGGCATAGCTGTTCCCTCCCTTTTCACAAACATCGAAGGGCCATCCATAATGAAGCGCCAGGTAACAGTCATTCGACCAGATATCTGCGATATCATACGCCCCCATAAATTCTTTTTCATACTGTACCGGACTATCTTCTTCCTCCGGCTTCTCCACACATCCCCCACAATATACGATAGAAATCTGCGGAGCCTCTTCCTTCACAATTTTTGCAAAACGCACAAAGAAATCACCGATTTCCTGATAGGAAAAACGCTGATTATGAGTAAACCAATCACCGGTACATTCATGATTAATCCGCAGACGCATTCTTCCAAATGTTTTTAAATCTTTTGCGATCTGACGCAGATAGTCATCCGACAGAGAGCAATCAATCGTCAGGGTCAATGCCACATCCTGCCCATGACGGCGAACATCACGCATCTGTTCGAAAGGCTGTCCCGAAGTGTCCTTTCCTAAGCCGCCTTCATATGGAAAATAATCGTCATAAGGATAATCCCACTGAAAATGAATTTCCATATCCTTACATGCCACGCTGATACGCTCCGGCCACTCCTTGTCCTTCGGATAATATGTATACATTAAACCGATATTTCTATGGGGTCTCCCCAGCGTATTTAAGATATAATCCTGATTGACATACTCTGCCCTCTCACTGCCATCGCCCAGATCAAGCCCACAGGGAGCCGGTGTCAGTGTTACTCTTCTCAGTTTTTCCATTTCTACCTCTTTTCTGCGTCTTCTGCGCTGATTTGTTATGTTTCCTGCTATCTTTATTATTTTAACAATCCAGAATAATTATATATTATCTTATCCCCAAATCCTTGTCAAACAATAAAAGGTTTGAAGTTCCACTATTCCACAAAAAAGCCAAAAAAGAATATCCATCTCTCTGGCTTTGTGTTAGAATGGTATTATAATGCTGGGGTCAAAAATATAAATGAACACCTGAATTTTGAAGATTATTGTCTATGGAGGATTACATATGAAAGAACGTATCTTAAACTATATGAAGCAAATCGATGAACTGCTGGCAGAACCGCCGAAGGACACAGACTGGGAGGAAGAAATCAGAAAACATTTGATACAGATCAGCTTTTTTCAGCACGAGCGTCTGATTCATCTAATCGTGACGGTTTTATTCGCCCTGATGACAACGCTGTCGCTCATTGGACTGGTCAGCACGGAAAACCTATGGCTGGCCGCCCTGCTAGTACCGCTTCTGATCCTTCTTTTTCCCTATATCAGCCATTATTATCTTCTGGAAAATGGTGTTCAGAAAATGTACCGCCAGTATGACGAAATGGTCAAACATACGATATTCGGCGCAGACCGCTGGAGCCACCCCGCTCCCGGCAAAAATCACTAAATTGGGTAATCATTCCCTTTGCGATAACAGAATCATACATAACGGGAAAGCTGCAGATTCAGCTTTCCCTTCTTTGTTTCTCCTGTCACACCGTCACACTGAAACTTTCCATATCCCCTCACCGATACGATATCCTTCTCTTTTAAGGCAGTGCTGTTCCCTTCCATCTGCCGCCCATTGACAAAGACTTTCTTCTCCTGAAAGAGATGTATGCTCTGACTCCGGGATAAATGATACAGCTTGGCAATCACCACATCCATTCTCAAGCTGGGTACAACCAAATGTACCGGCTCCCTCTGCGGTTTCACTGCCTCCGGCATCTGTTCCAGCCTCCGGCATTTCACGCTGGTGTGCTTGATTCTGTCCAGATTTTCCACAATAAAATCAGCCATTTTTTCCAGGCAGAATAAATATGCCGTATTCTCCCGCTGCATAATATCACCGAGCGTATTTCTCTCGATGCCAAGATTCATCAACGCCCCCAGAAAATCCCGATGGCTCAGGCTGTCCGAAAATTTAGGAAGCACCGGGGTGATCTCAATACAGCAGACCGGAAAGCCCGCATCATAGCCAAGACTCTCCTCATCTCCGAACCGGAGAATCTGCCGTTCACATCCATCAACACCGCCAAAAAGCATTCCCTTTACCATCCCCAGTTCCTGCTCCATCTGAAAATAAAGATCCTGCTCTGCCTGCGTCAAAAATGATGTATATGTATATTGACCCGTGTGATACGATTGATTTGCCAGATCGCGTATTCTCTTTTTCAAAAAATCCTCTTCTCGTCCCATAATCGCCTTAATATAATCCTTCTGCTTCTGAATGACGCTGTTTCCAGGAAAGATTTGTAAATTCTGCCTGGCCGTTTTCACTGCCCTCTTCATTGACCGCGTACATCCCCATCAGCGTACCGGTAAAACCGCCTGCTACCTCAGACGACAAATATTTGGTTCTGGCCTGTCCCAGCTTTGTCATCTCTCCGCCGCACTCTCCGAAAAAGGTGTACTTTGTTTCATCCGATATTACGCGCAGCATCGTCTCCGTCTGGTTCTCGGGCAGCTGCTTCTGAAATACAATCTGTCTGGCATCCCCACAGCAGATCCGGCAAATCAGCGTCCGAACTCCCTGTTCCATGCATACAGCCACATCATAATGGTGATCCTCTGACAGATAAAAGCTGACGCCTGCCTCTGAAGCATTTCCCGATACCGTCACCTGCAGCTGTGTATAAAATTCAGATTGTCTAACGCCTAAAAATACAGGTGCTTCCACATCATTCAAGGTAAAATGATTGCCCTTCAGACGAATGCTGTGTTCTCCTATCTCATAGTATTCCGGTTCAAACTCCCTCAGATGGCACCACCGTACGCTATCCGGTCCCAGAGTCTCAATCGAAACATCATATCTGCCCGGCGTAAGATCCTGTACCGCATCCAGATTGATCTCCATTTCTTCCTTCACTAAGCCTTGTTCTCCGGCCGTAAACCATCCATCCTCCGTCCATTGTACCGGAACCAAAAAGACCTCTCTGCCCAGATGATGAAATGGCATCCAATCGCTCTGCTGACGAAAGCCCAGACAGATCAAAAAGGTCTCCCCATTCTCTGCCTGTATCAGATCGCCGTGGCCAATTCCCTGAATATGATTCTCGTGGCCTCCCTGGTTACGATTTGTCAGTACAGGATTACCCGGATACGACTCGAAAGGACCATACGGCGATGTTCCTCTCGCATAGGTAATCATATGGCCATACTCCGTGCCGCCCTCTGCGGCAGTAATATAATACCAGTCCCCAATATGGAACAGGTGCGGCGATTCCAGATACCGGCCGCCGTTTCCCTTCCAGATGGGCTTGCTTTCCGTCAGCCTCTCACCCGTTTTCGGATCAATCTCACACTGGAAAATACATCCCTTATTATCTGAGGGATCCGTGCCGTTACTCATAAAATAAGTCTTACCATCCTCAAAGAACAAAGACGGATCAATTCCTCCCTGATCAACAAAAATCGGTTCTGACCACTCGCCGTAAATATCTGTTGTCGTCACATAAAAATTCTTATGATATGTGTCATTCGTCGTCACCATATAAAAGACACCATCGTGAAAACGGATGGTAGGAGCAAAAACGCCACCCGAGCTTGCAATCTGATGAAGGTCCACCTGCGTTTTCCTCGTCAGGCAGTGACCGATCTGATGCCAGTTTACCAGATCATCACTCTCAAATAAAGGCACTCCCGGAAAGTATTCAAAAGAGCTGCACACCATATAATATTTCCCATTTGCCCGACAGACACTCGGGTCCGGATAAACACCACGCACGATAGGATTCTGTAATTTCATAATAATATTCCTTCTTTCTCAATCTTATTTATTTACGAAATACAAAAGCTGACAAGTCAAAGATCTGCCGCTTCATACCATCTGCCACAGCCCAATCCGGCAGGGTATGGCTGTCCTCCACCGTCAGGAAGACGGCATGACGTCCTGTCACGGTCTTGACCTCTCCGGAAACAACTGTATCGCCAATCCCCACTTCTACGCTTCCGATCTCATTTCCGTCCTCTACGGCGTCCACATACACATGCACACGTCCGCTGTAGCCGCGGGGAATCAGCTTCATCTCCAGTTCCATCACACCATCGGTGTAATCTTCCCCGAAGTCATAATATTTCCACCCCATCACACACCCATGCGTGATATTAGTAATGATACGCTCAAAGCTATTTAGCTCTGTAATCAGGCATCCCCCCGTCAACACACAGGCTGTATCTGCCGGTGTGATCTCATAGGGATTCAGGGATGTTTCAAAACCAAGCGATGTCATCTCCACGGTTGGAATACTTCCATCCGGAAGAATTTCGATACGCTCCACACAGCCCCTGCGGGACATGACCGTTCCGTTCGTCATCCGATGATAGAAAATATACCACTGGCCATTGATCTCACAGATTGATCCATGATTATTCCCTCCCGGGTAATCTACGGCATTGTCTACGATATACCCTCTGTATACAAACGGCCCAGTCGGAGAATCGCTTGTGGCATACGCCAGCCTGCTCCCGATCTTCGGAGAATAGATCAGATAATATGTATCCCCAACCTTTCTCGGCGAACATGCCTCAAAAAATGCATGTGGCTCCTCCACGGGAATAATATCCTCCTGATAAGTCCCGTCCACTACCTCATACATATTTTCTCCATTGATCTCACACATATATGACCCTAAAAATCCACAGTACACATATACCCTTCCGTCATCATCAACCAGCACTCCCGGATCAATAAAGGTTCCCTTATCATAGTGATTGGGAATATTATACTCATACTGCGACAGAAGCGTAAAGGGCCCCTCCGGATGGTCACTGACTGCCACACATCCCTTGGCATTGACAATGTAAGCATACAGATAATATTTTCCATCCTTCTCCACCACATCCGGTGCGTAAAGATTTTCCTCCGTCCAGTCTACATCAGAGGCACGGTTCTTGTCGCTCCTTGTATGAAAGACATCCCCGTGGCACACCCACTGTCCCGGGTTGGAAAGCGGCGCCGACCAGACCTTTAGCTTGTAGTCACAGAATTCGCTGGAATCTGCCCTGTCATGAGAACCATATACATAAATGCGGTCCCCGAATACTCTTGGTTCTCCGTCCGGAATATACTCCCAGGACGGCAAATACGGATTTGCCATAATAACCCTCCATTCATCCCATGTTTTTTATAAATACTATTGGTATCATACACAATTTCTTTTCTTTATGATATAATGATACGGACAACAATCTTTCATTTTCGGACATAAAATTATGAGGTGATATATGATACCAGCTTTCCAGTTAAACCAATTTACCGGCCGAATTGATTTTCCCTTTCACATTCATTACGGCCAGCATCAGGAGGATATGTTTATTCATACACATGAAGACTTTTCAGAATTAGTAATAATTCTCAAC
>CAYYGS010000190.1:0-5344 GCA_964471335.1 uncultured Jutongia sp. | reverse complement strand
AGTAGTAACAGGGGTGCAAAGTCTATCGTGGCGGCACCCCTGTTTGGGGCTATGAAATACTCAGGATATTCCAAAATTTGACCTGCTTAAATATTCAAAACGGATGATATGACTTGACGATTGCATCTTGTAGTATTATAATACAAATAGTTAGCGGCTTCTAACCATGGGAGGCGCTCTTTTTTGGAAGACAGGTTAGTTTTGGCTAACCGACTGCCAATACGAAGGAACAGAAACATATAAAAAAGCAGCAAGGATATACTAAGGTGGTTAAATGTCACAGTTTCCTGTGATACTTAACTGTCAAAGCAATAATCTATCGGGAGGAGCGTTTATGTCAGAAGAAATATTAGTGAGGTATTGTTCACCGACTCTTGCCGGAATCAAAACCGGCAATATGTTTACCTGTGAATTTGAGGATATCTGCGAAATGCGGGGATGTATCCGTCGCTGGAATCATATATTGACACGAAAAGGCTTGCGTGTTCTGCCGCTTTGCATCAAAGGAGGGAGGACTTTGGTATATGTTTATCGGCCATCAAAGCTGTCAAACGATCTGCGGCGCGGCGTGGCCCTGAAGCTTCTGCGGGAGCGCGGATATCAGGCGGGGACACCGGAGAAATACATTGTTGAGTTGATACGCCGTTTAAAGAAAAATGGAGAATTTCCACATGAGATTGGTCTTTTCCTGAGTTACCCGCCAGAGGACGTAGAAGGATTTATAAAGAATGGGGCGGCAGGATGTAAGTGTGTGGGATGCTGGAAGGTATATGGTGATGCAGAGGCGGCAAAGCGGACATTTGAAAAATACAAGAAATGCACGGATATCTACTGCATGCTTTTTGCGCAGGGACAGACCTTGGAACGGCTTACAGTAGCCACCTGAAATAGAAAAAAGGCGGGATAAGCGGGGATTATTCTGTGATGATTCAGGTGTCGGTCCTGATTTTACTTTTTCTTTACGATTGCTTTGCGATCTTTTAGGGATTGCCTGTTAGACTGTTTTGTGTACAATAAAGAAGGATGCTTTGTTGTACTGATACAGAAAAAAGGAGGAAGCAATATGAGTGAGTATTTAATGCAGACGAGCGGACTGACAAAACAGTATGGCAGGCATCGGGCAGTAAATCGTGTGAATCTGCATGTTCGAAGGGGAGCTGTATATGGCTTTATTGGAAGAAATGGTGCAGGAAAGACGACGTTTCTGAAAATGATATGCGGTTTGGCTGCTCCTACAGAGGGAGAGGTGGAGCTTTTTGGCAGCAGGGAGGAGAGGGAGATTCGCAGGCTTCGTTCCCGTATAGGATGTCTGATTGAGAATCCCGGCCTGTACGGGAATATGACGGCAGCAGATCATTTGAAAATGAAGTGCAAGCTTTTCGGTATCCGGAATCGCAGTCATGTGGATGAGATTCTGCAGACGGTGGGGCTTGCCGATGTAGGAAAAAAGAAGACGAAGCACTTTTCGCTGGGGATGAAGCAGCGTCTTGGCATTGGTTTGGCGTTGGTAGGCAATCCGGATTTTCTGGTCTTGGATGAGCCGATCAATGGGTTGGATCCACAGGGAATTGCGGAGATTCGAAATATGATCCAGCTGCTGCAGGAGGAGAGGAATATGACGGTTCTGATTTCCAGTCATATTCTGGAGGAATTATCAAAGATCGCGACTGATTACGGCATTATCCATGAGGGAAATCTGATTCAGGAGCTTACAAGAGAGGAATTGATGCAGCGTTGCGGCGAACGGATCGAGGTGACGCTGGAACAGCCGGAACAGGCAATTCCGGTACTGGATCGGCTGGGTTATACAAAATATCAGGTGGTGGATGCCGGACATATTCATATTTTTGAAAGGCTGGATGAAAGCGCACAGCTGAACAGGGAGCTGGTAAGGGAGGGACTGCTGATACAGGCGGTGCAGGTGACGAGCGAGGAACTGGAAAGCTATTTTTTGAATTTGACAGGGGGTGTCTGAATGTTAAATATGATGCGGATGGAGATATATCGTCTCTTTCATACGAAATCGGTTTATGTGATCTGGATTGTGATGGTTGTCTTTCTGGGATTTAGTACATATATGACGAAAGATGAGGTGGTAGAATTACAGAGAGATATGCAGGAGAATCAGGAAGAGGCAGCAGAATTACAGGAAGACAGGCGGGGAAAGCAGAAAGATATTAAAATATCGGAGGAGGAATCTGTTTCATTTGGCATTATGGTTGATATGCCGCCGCTGGTTGAAAAAAATGGCAAAAAAATGCCAACCGTATTCGGTGAGAGTTATACTAATATTCAGGGGAGTGTGATTTCTCTTTTCCTGGTGATATTTGCCGTGCTTTTTGCGTCGGCTGATCTGCAGAGTGGATTTGTAAAGCATATAGCTGGCCAGATTGAACGAAGAGGAGAGCTTTTGTGTGCGAAGGGAGCAGCGCTGTTTTTATATACAATGATTACGATTGCAGCGTATCTGCCTGTTCAGGCATTTTATAATGGAATTATTTTTGGAGACGTGGTATGGGGGAAGCCAAAAGAGATTGTCGTCTATCTGGGCGTGCAGATCTGTCTGCACTTTGCGCTTGTGATGATTGCAGCTACGGCTTCTGTACTGATACGAAATAATGCTGTGAGTATGATTTTTGCAATCACTTGTCTGTGTATGGGATTTTTGCCGCTGTTTTATTCGTGGATTGATCAGATGCTGGAGAAAGCAGGAGTCAAAAATATGCATATTCAGAAATATACAGTGACGGGAAATATAGGCAGTCTGGCGATGGATCCCTCCCGGAAAGCAGTCCTGTTGGGGGTGGCGGTTGCTGCTGCATTTAGCTTGGCCGCAATTGGTATTGGGGCTTTTGTATTTCAGAAGAGGGATGTAGCCTGATGGGAGTGCGTATTAAGCATCATTGCAGCGGCCGGATACTTGGAATCTGATGGAGGAATGGTGGATAAAATGGTAGCTTTGATTGTGGTTTTACTGATTATACTTTTTCTGGCAGCCTGGCTTCTGTGGATGGTACGGCGGCAGATTCTTTCGATCTGCCGCCAGCTTGAATTTCTGGAGGAGAGGGAAAGCAATATGATGGTTACGGGACAAATACATGTGCTCGGAATCGGAAAAATGCTTGACAGCCTGAACCGTTATTTGAAAAAGAGCCGGGAGAGGCAGCAGGAATTTAATCGAAAGGAACAGCAGATTGCGGATGTCTATACAAATCTGTCCCATGATATCCGGACGCCGCTGACATCGCTTGATGGATATTTTCAGCTGCTGGAATCGTGTGATGAGGAACAGCAGCGGAAGAAATATGTCGCGGTGATTGAGGAGAGGATTCGCAGTTTGAAAGAGATGCTGGAGGAGCTATTTACCTTTACACGTCTTAAAAGTGGCGGTTATGAGCTTGCCAGGGAGGATTGTATTCTGAATCAGATTCTAAAGGAAACGATTTTTGCATATTATGATGAGTGGAGTCGTCAGGGAATTCAGCCGGAGCTTGTCATTACAGAGGAAAGGCTGATTTTTTTGGGGGATGAACAGGCGGCTCGCCGTGTGCTGCAGAACATTGTGAAAAATGCGATTGATCACGGAGGAGAGTATCTGCGGATCTCATTAGAGCGGAAGAAACAAGGGGCGTGCCTGGCCGTCTGTAACCGTGTGAAGGAGCCGGAGAATATTGATGTGGAGCAGGTGTTTGAGAGATTTTATAAGGCAGACCGTGCCCGGAGTAAAAATTCTACGGGACTCGGCCTATCAATTGCCAGAGAATTTGTGGAGCAGATGGGTGGGGAGATCACAGCAGAATTGGAGGGAGATCTCTTTTCCGTGGGAATCTGTTTTTCTTTGGCAGAGACACAGAATCATCACAATTAAAACAAATTTTCTTCATAATTCAATCACAAATGGAACATAATTCCCTGTTAGGATAGTAGCATCATAAAGTGAAAGGAATGGCGGGAAGGGATTAGATTGGAGGAATTGCTATGACAAAGAGAGAATTTGTAAGGGTGACAACATATGCTGCCGTATTTGGTCTGGTAGGCGGCGTGACATTTGAGGGTGCTAATTGGGCAGCCCAGAGGCTGACCGGAAGTTCATCCATTGAGAGCCCGGCAAAGCCGGACCAGGACGAGGGGAGCTTAGAACAGTCTGTTCCACAGGTTAAGAGTACTTCTTATGATGAAGAGGAGCCGGAACAGGGTGTATCAAAGGTGGCTGCCAATGTACTGCCGTCTATTGTGGCCATTGACGTAACCGTGCAGTCAGATGCACGCGATTTCTTTGGCAGGACATATACGCAGGAGCAGGAGGGAAGCGGATCCGGTATCATTGTTGCACAGGATGAAGAAAATATTTATGTCGTAACGAATAATCATGTGGTGGCAGATGCCAGCAAAGTGTCTGTGAAATTTCATGATGAGAGCGTCCACACAGCTGTCGTGAAGGGAACAGATTCCGATGCGGATCTTGCCGTGGTAGAGATTCCTGTAAGCGACCTGTCGGAGGAGACAAAGGAGCAGTGTAAAGTGGCTGCGCTGGGAGATTCCGACGAGGTGAAGATCGGCGAGCAGGCGATCGCCATTGGAAATGCATTGGGGTATGGCACGTCGGTGACGGTTGGATATATCAGTGCGAAGGAGCGCGAGGTGGCATCGGAGGACGTCAATATGAAGCTGCTACAGACGGATGCGGCGATCAATCCGGGCAATAGCGGTGGTGCACTTGTCGATGACGAGGGAAAAGTGATTGGTATCAATTCTGCCAAGTATTCTGATACGCAGGTGGAGGGAATGGGATTTGCGATTCCGATCTCTACGGCGATACCGATTATCAATGATATTATTAAGGCGCAGAATGTGCCGGAGAATGAACAGGCAGCGCTGGGGATACGCGGAATTGATGTCTCTGAGGAATTGTCGCAATATTATAATATGCCGGAAGGGATCTATGTCGGGGAAGTGACAGAGGGCTCTGCTGCTGGGAAAGCCGGCATCCTGAAGGGTGATATTATTGTTGAATTTAATGACAGGGAGACAAAGACGATGGAGAGCCTGCAGGAGAAGCTGGGAAGATGCCGGGCAGGTGATCAGGCAGAAGTGACAGTCAAGAGAATGACGGACGGAGAATATCAGGAGAAAGTGATTCAGGTAACTTTGGGCAAAAAATCGGAGTCGGAGGAGGAGTCACCGGAGAGATCGGAGAATCCCTGAAAGCGATAATTGCTTGATAGCTCATGCGAGCAGAGGATCATAGCAGTCGGATCAAATGAAGCAGCCGCATAAAATAACAGAAAGGTGTTATTTTATGCGGCTGTTTTTTGGAGTTTTAAGGAAAACATTCTATCCTATC
>CAYYGS010000189.1:0-5388 GCA_964471335.1 uncultured Jutongia sp. | reverse complement strand
GAATGCCGGAATGTGATGTTCACCTGGCACATGCTGTCATTTATCTTTCTATGGCCCCGAAATCGAATGCATTGTATAGAGCCTGTGAGGCATGTAAGGTGGATATAAAGGAACTTCCGGCAGAGCCGGTTCCGCTTCAAATTTGTAATGCGCCGACAAATTTAATGAAAGAGTTGAATTACGGGAAGGGTTATATTTATGCCCATGATACATCAGAGAAACTGACAAAGATGCAATGCCTGCCAGATGCTTTGGCAGACAGGCGTTATTATGAGCCAACGGAAGAGGGGATGGAAAAGCAGGTGAAGGATCGTCTGGAGGAAATTTTAAAGTGGAAACAATGTTAAATTTTTTCTTGACAGAATATGGATTTTGTGGTAAGGTATACAAGGTTTTGCGAAAGCATGCCACACTGCCGAAGACAGTAGGTGCCGTATGGACGGCGTAAGGATACCGCCTACCGAGGGAGAGAATAAGGATGAATGATTCTACCTCTCTGTTTGCGCGGAGAGGTTTTTATTTACGCGAAGGTAAAGTGAAGATATGTCTGTGCTTGCACAAGACTATCTGAGCGCCAATGCCAACTATGTTGGCTATGCGAATCCGAGCAGTCTCGCGAAGCGTGACGCTCATGGCTTTCTGTTCTGGTGCAGTGAGAATATGGGGCTGACCCAGGAAAGGAGAATATCGTTTTATGGCAAAGATAGAGTTAAAACAGCCGATTGTTGATGAAATCAAGGCGAAGGTGGAAGGCGCTGCTACTGTAGTTTTAGTAGATTACCGTGGATTGACGGTAGAGCAGGATACCAGACTTCGTAAGAATCTGAGAGAGGCAGGATGCGAGTATAAGGTATATAAGAACACACTGCTGAAGCGTGCGTTCGAGGGTACCGATTTCGCACAGTTTGATGAGCTGCTGGACGGCCCGTCTGCAATTGCGATCTCAAAGGAAGATGCAACGGCTCCGATTCGTATTTTGAATAATATGACGAAGGAAGCAGACGTGCTCGAGTTCAAGGGTGCTGTTGTAGAAGGCGTTTTTTATGATGTAGATGGCGTAAAGTCTCTGGCAAGCATTCCTTCCAGAGAAGAGCTTATTTCCAAGCTGCTTGGTTCTCTTCAGTCACCGATTACAAATCTTGCCCGCGTTCTTAATCAGATTGCGGAGAAGGGCGATGCTGCAGAGGCATAATTACTTTTGAGGGCTGCGGATGGCAGCCGGGATTTATGAATTAGAATAATATGGAGGTAAATAAAATGACTACACAGGAATTTATTGATGCAATTAAGGGCATGACAGTGTTAGAGCTGAATGATTTAGTAAAGGCTTGCGAGGAGGAATTTGGCGTATCTGCAGCAGCAGGTGTTGTTGTAGCAGCAGGCGGTGCAGCAGCAGGCGGCGCTGAGGAGAAGGACGAGTTCGATGTTGAGCTGACAGAGGTTGGCCCGAACAAGGTTAAGGTTATCAAGGTTGTCCGTGAGGTAACAGGTCTTGGCTTGAAGGAAGCTAAGGAAGTAGTAGATGGTGCTCCTAAGGTTGTTAAGGAGGGCGCTACTAAGGAAGAGGCTGAGGACATCAAGACAAAGCTTGAGGGCGAAGGCGCTAAGGTTACTCTGAAATAATAAGCGTTACGTATCTGTATTGTGCAAAGAGTATGTACAATAAATGATGTTATATCTGCAAGACGGGTTGCTGCAGTGTTTATCTGCAGCAGCCTTTTTTTCGTCTGCAGGCATGTTCCAAAATTCTACTCACTTCATTCCAGGAGCGTCTCAGACGATGAATCTTGCAATTGAGTCGGCAATTACATTGAAGGGAACGGGCGATTTTGCAGGAGAGAGACATAGGAAGTCCTCCTATTAAGTTATCTTATTATAGTATATGCGGGAGGGGAAATTATGTGAATGGTATTTCAATCGAGCCTAAAAATATTTAAATATAATATAAAAAATCGAAACACAACACTAAAAATACTTGACGGATCTGTACATTGTAGTTAATATGTTATTAGAGTCTTTAAAAATAAGGATTGCAGGAGATATTCAAACATAACAAAGATAGGGGGATATATATGAATAAAAAAAGATGTATTTTTCTTTGTATGGCGATATTGATTTGCGTATATTCAGGAAGCATTTTGGTTAGGGCAGATGAACAGCAGACACCAAGAGTGTCAGTGGAAGCGATGATTGATCGTTGGGAAGAGGAGGGATATCCTGACTTTGTCGGCGGCGCTGGTAAAAGCGTGGACGGTATTACGCAGTGGATTATTTATTTAAAGGAAAATACGCCTGAAAATCAGGAAGCAGTCAGTAAGGAAATTTCTTCCAAGTATCCCATACAATTTCAAGCCTGCACATATTCTCATAATGAGCTGATTCCCATCAGGGATCAGATTATACAGGAATATATAACGGCTGGTGCAACTTCCGTCAAGAGAGTAGACATTCGGTGTCAATCATGGGGGGATATCGGTCCGATAGGGCCGCGTGTGGTAGTTTCACTCATAAGTTCTGATGGATATTCTGAATGGATTAATTTATTTCATCAGAAATATGGAGATGTAGTGTTGGTGGGCGTATGGGCAGAAATCCCATTGTTAATCGTTCCGGCAATTAAGCCTGTCGAAACTCCTGTGCCAGATGCTCCTGCCCAAACGCCGGAAGCAACGCCAGGGGCTGGCGAGGATGCAGGAAATTCAACTCCTGATATTAAGATTAAAATAAAAGGAGTGAATCAGCAGGGGAAAAAATTGATGATAAAGTGGTCAAAAGTTTCACAGGCTGATAAATACCAGATAAAAATTTCACAGAATAAAGATTTGACAAAGGCGCAGAAGGTGATCTGCAAAAAGACATCATATCAATATCGTATCAATAAGAAAACTTCTCAAGTTTATATTATAGTACGTGCGCATGATAAGGATAGTAAAAAATGGAGTGATTGGAGTAAAAAAGTAAAGGTTAAGTGTAAGTAGTGTCAGAATAAGACACAAAAAAGTCCGGGAACCCTCAATTCCAGAATCCCCGAACCTTTTATCCGTAATAGACTACCCCAGATACTTGGAATAATCTTCTGCTGTCGTAACACCGTTCTTCCAGTCTTCCATTTTCTGGCGTGTTGCTTCCATCGTATCCTGGCAAATCTGCGGAAGCTTCTCTCCCCAGGCACTTGTTGCCTGCTTATAACCCTTTTCAATCGCAGCCATCATCTCATCTGCCTTGCTGGTATCTCCACCAGATAATGCGATTGCCATGCTTACCAGACGGTCGGATGTCTGCTTCACTCCCCAATAGCCATCCTCTGAGATAGACTCTCTGGCAGCATCAATTGTCTTCTGATCTGCTTTTCCTGCAATGCTGCGGAAAGTAGAAGCCAGATTCTTTCCGTTAGCCAGATCAAATTTCTCTGCCTGCTTGCCCAAAAGCTTCTGTACCAGGCTGTTCATGCTGTTGATGCGGCTCTGCTGATCAGATTTAAGCTTTGCAACAACAGAATCTCTGTTGTAAATACGGTTTGCACTGTTCTTTTTGCTTTCGCTGCTCTTCTCAAATTTTGCAGCTTCATCTTTCTTCTCCGCCGTATTCTCTGCTGCTTTCGTTGCAGCTGCGTTTTCTTTTGTCTTATCTGTATTGTCTGTGGAATTTGCGGCATAAGTATTCACGTTGTTATTTACTGCTGATACACTCATGATAAAACCTCCCTTATATAATATGTGAATTTATGGACATGATACCGGGGGTCAAAAGCCCCTTTGGGGCAAAACCGACACAAATATGTGTGTTTGCAAACTTGTATGCAACACCACATATTGTGTTCGGTTGGTGCAAAGCACCCTTTTGACCCCAGTATCTGAACATTTCTTTGTGGTAATATTATCGGCAGCTTTCCCGGAATTCTTTACCATATAATGATGTTGGGATTAAAAAAGGTGTTTCGTCTTAGTCAGGGATTTTTGTCTGGCATAGGATTACATCAAATTCCGGATAGGCTTCCTGTGCCTTTTTCAGCGCCATACGGGCCAGAATCTCATCCTGGAAGAGTCCATAAGTCGTCGGACCGCTGCCACTCATCAGAGAACCAATGGCTCCGTTTGCGGGAAAAAATTTCTTCAGTTCGGCCAATATGGGATATTCCGGGATAGTGACAGTCTCCAATACGTTTGCCAGGCCCCGGCCGAGTGCCGCGTCGTCCCGACGGCGGATGCAGTCCAGCATACCTTCTGTATCAGGGTGGGAGGAGAGCCCCTCCAGATCCAGATGTGTATAAACATAGCCCGTGCTGACCGATATATTTGGCTTAATGAGGAGAGCCCAGAGCGGGTTCAAGTCGGGCAGTCTGGTCAGGATTTCGCCGATTCCCTCGGAAAGCATCGTCCCTTTACGGATACAGAAGGGAACGTCTGCGCCCAGCTGAACACCAAGAGAGCATAATTCCTCTTCAGAAAGTTTCAGGCCGCACAGCTCATTAATGCCGAGCAGCGTAGCGGCACAGTCAGAGCTTCCACCGGCGAGTCCGGCAGCAGCGGGAATCTTTTTTTCCAGATGAATGGAGAATCCACCAGGGATATGACAATGCTCGGTAATTAATTCTGCCGCCCGCCAGACAAGATTCTTTTCCGGTGGACAGTGATCGGGAAGTTCTGCGTCCATAGAAAGAAGGATTCCCTCTGATTCTGTTTTAGTGATGGTAAGTTCGTCACAGATGTCGATGGTCTGCATGATCATGCGCAGATCGTGATAGCCGTTTGGCCGGCGGCCGATAACATCCAGTGTCAGATTGATTTTGGCGGGAGCCTTGATGGTAATTTTTTCCTGCATGGGTATCCTCCTTTGATGAGTGATCGTATTCTTACGACGATTTTATGCCCTTTTAGGAAATTATGCAATATTTTATGATGGGGTTCTTAAAAAAATATTCAGAAAAAAGTGTAATTTTTGTATAGATTTTTATCCCAGATGTGGTATAATGGGGCAAGTGTAGTTACTAGATATTGTGATTAAGGTTTTTCGAAGGTTATCAAAAGTCCCTGGATGGAATTCCCGGGGACGTCATCGTTTTTACAGGGAGTGATAAAACATGAAACGGGCAGTTGGAATTTTTCTGGTGCTTGTGGTAGTATTTGCAGGTTTGTTGTCACATCAGCTGGGGCATTTTCAGGCAGGTATGGACGATTCCTCTGACACGGACAGCTCGGACTATGAATATTATACAAATGAGGAAGTGGATGAGGAGAATGCGGTTGTGGCGACTCTGGAGACTGCGTCGGAAAAAAAGAAGTTGATTGATGTGGATACGAAGGAGGACAGCATTACCGTACTGGTGAATCGAAAGTATCGTATGAATCGTAATTATGTGCCGGTAGATCTGGTGGTGCCGTCCATTCG